>JAYTTR010000372.1:0-5523 GCA_043744935.1 Gemmatimonadaceae bacterium | reverse complement strand
GACCAATGATGCGTGTCGCTGCCAGCGGTCCGATGAACGGCCACGTTGGTCCGTCCCAGACATGAATAATGCGCACTAGGGTACCCTCGGCCACGGTTGTAAAACTCCATTCGACATCCATGCGCGTCGTCATACCACCCACGTGACGGAAACGCACCCAAGGCACATCCTCGTTCACCGCCATTTCCGACAACCACCACGTGGGCCAACCCAGTGGTCCGAAGGGTCGATTTGCTGCCATTTCAACAACGCCACCACCGTCAGGCGTACGATGGTGAAAACGCACGAAGCGATAGTGCGACAAATACGCCGGCCAGTGTTCGACTTCACGTGCGATTTCGAAAATGCGACGGACAGGTGCGCGCACAACGGCTTGGTCGACCGTTGTCATCAAGCGCTTGCTCGAGAGCGGACCCAAGTCGTAATTGGCATGCATGTCGAGGTGCGGCGTGGGAGAGGTTGACATCGCCGTCAGGTAGGTGTAATGCGTACGCGCCATACTGCCGTGACGCGCCAGCCAAGCGCACGCCGGACCGTCGATGCACAGCCGGTGGCACGTTCTACAAGCGCACGCAACTCAGGCACGGTGTAACCACGCAGGATTGAGACCACACCGTCGTTGCGACTTACTGCATGGAAGCCAAGCAGAAAAGAAACACTCCACAATCCGCCCACGGCTAACCAACTGCGACGGAGATCGTGCACGATGACTGCAACGCGGGCAACGCGCGAACACTCTCGCAACAATGCATCGGCGGCGGGGCTTTCAAAATGATGCAGTACCTGCGACAGGATAATGACGTCAATACTACCATCCGCGAATGGCAGCCGCATGGCATCACCACTGAGCGCGACGCTGCAGTGCGGTGCAGCGGCTTTCGCCAGCGCTGGGTCGAGTTCGAGGCCGATCGTGTGAAGCGTGACGCCCAGGCGCGCGGCAAATGTTGATGCCGCTGACGGGATGTCGCCGAGTCCTGTGCCGACGTCGAGCACTGTGTACGGCGCGGTGACAACGTTGGCGCGGGATGTCTTGCGATGCGAGCGAAGCAGTGGTGCAAGCTCACGCAACACCGCGCGTTGACCGCCGAAGAGGCGATTCGACAACGCGATATCCTGTAAAGAACGAACCGCCAGCGTCACGTTTTGCGACGGATCATCAAGAATTTCGCTGCCGCGACGTCGCGCTGGTGTTAGCGCGAACAACGGCTCACCGTTCCAGCTGTGCGTAACCACCGCGATAATACAACAACGGCCGTGCGTCGCGCGCTTCGGCCGCGTCAACGGCACCAATCACAATGACATGATCACCCGCCGGATGTCGGGCAACAATGCGGCATTGCATCCACGCGACGACGTCGTCGAGAATTGCATCACCAAGGTCGCCGCGCGCGTGACCGACACCGGCAAAGCGATCATCAAGCTTGCCCGCGAAACGGCGTGACACTGCTTCTTGCGAGTCCGCCAAGATGTTCACGACAAATGACGATGCTGTTGCCACGACGGGTGCCATCGTTGCGTCGTTCGCGATGCACACCAGAACCAACGGTGGATCAAGACTGAGTGAAGAAAACGCACTCGCCGTCATGCCGTGATCGCGTCCTTCCGCATCGCGTGTGGTGATGACCGTAATGCCTGACGCAAAGCGCGCCAATACAGACTTGAAGAGATCATCGTCGATGGTCATACCGACTCCGCCTGTGCCATGTGTGCGGCCAACGATGTCGCACGATGTGCCGGGTACGACGCGCGCGGAAAGAACAAACGCGAGAGCATGCGGGGCGAAAGCAACGCGGACGCCGGCACAAAATCTCCGGTCACGCCAATCAGGAGGTCGGCCACATCGGCATCACGTCCGAGCACGCGTGCGGCGACGTTCATCACCGACGGTACGGCAACAGCCGCGCTGATGAGTCGCTCCACGCGCCATTTCCCCGCAAAGGTTTCACGTCGCGCAAGCTGGTACGCGGCCAGCGCGCGGGTCGATGCATCAAGACGACCGCGATTGATGGCGCAGACCGCGTCAACGATAAACGGCGACGCAAGCTCACCGCCGCGCAACGCCGAATAAATCCCTTCACCCGTGAATGGATCGAAAAAATCTGCGGCGTCGCCGACCAGCGCTGCACCAGGTGCCCAGGCGCGTTTGGCGTATGATGCAAACGGTCCGGTTGCCCGCACGGGGGACACGCGTTCGGCACCGGTAAATCGTGGCGCCAATGCGGGATGCCGGGCCAGCCACGCAAGCAAAAATGCTGCGGTATCGCCGGCCATCGTTCGCGCGCGCGACTTGGGCACGACCAGCGCAACATTGGTCACACCGTCACCCACCGACGCGATCCCTACATACCCGTCGCGAAATACATGCATTTCGCCCAACGTGCCTACGCCGGCCACACCACGAAAATGCGCGACCAACGCCACGCGTCGCGGCCACCGTGATGAGCGAGCAAGCCGTAAACGACGCGCTACCACCGAGCGCAAGCCATCGGCACCAACAACGAGCGAACCATGCAAGTCGGACACCCCGATGCGCGTGCGCAGTCGCACACCAGTGGTGACGCCGCGGCCATCGCTCAACACGTCCTCCACTTTCGCTTCTTCAATAACCGTCACGCCTGCAGTTCGCGCGCAGTTGAGCAGGACCGTATCAAGGATTTCGCGACGTACACCAAGTCCACTATCACGAAATCCACGGAAGCCGTGCTGTGCGACAAATTCGCCGCGAATTGTGTCGCCGGATGGCGCGTGCACCACCATGCCGGTGAGCGCCGCCGATGGTCCGTTCTCGAGCGTTTCGAGCGCGCCCATCGCGTGCAAAATGCGGGCACCTTCAGGACTCACGTATTCAGCACACGGTTTCGCTCGCGGAAAACGCGCGCGATCAACCAGTGTGACGTCGAAGCCTGCGCGAGCCAAGTGCCACGCGGTGGACGAGCCTGCGGGGCCGCCACCTACAACGATGATATGGGACAGAGTGAATCGAGCGAAAGGGGAAGACGTGCGCCGCTATCAAAATTAACGGCGGGTAAGACCGCGAAGTGTCCGCAACAACGTCAAGGTCCAAAGGCGAACACCAGCGCACCGGCAAGCATCGCACCGATGAGCGTGCAGACAAAATTCACCACGTCGTTGTCGAGTTCCCCAACGCCGCCCACGCGATGTGTTTGCGTCCCGCACACATGCAGTCTTTGCTCGGTGTTCATCGCGCATGTTGCACAGTGGCGGCGCTCCTGCCACCACGCGCCTAATATAGAGTCAATAAAGGCACCAATGGCTGCGGAAAGTGCCACAGCGGGCACAGCTGTGCGCGGCGTCACCTGCAATGCGGATGCGAGCGTCGCTAACAAGAGCGCGCCCGCGATAGCGGCGCTTGAGCCCACAAACGACAGTGCACCTGACGTGCCTACTGGTACGCGTGCACGTGTGCGGAGCGACCACGGGAGGCGACCAGCCAATGTCCCGAACTCTGTCGCCCACGTGTCGGCGCCCGCGGCGGATAACGCGCCGGCACTGGCAGCGGCGATGCTTATCGCGAGTACGCGATGCGTCTCCACCGACATAAACCCGATCTGCGGCAACACCAGAAAAAAAAGCGCGCAGAGCGCAAACACGCCACCATTCGCAAACACTTGACGGGCATCGCGCTCAGGGCCTTTTGCCACCACGCCGGCCATGCGCACGGCCTTCACGCGACGACCGATGCGCGAGATCACGGCAGCAATACCGAACCATGCGATGAGAAACGCGCCCCACCCCCAACCCGCGCGCATGGCCAACACACCAACGACAAGTGCAGCAAGTGCCCCACCTGGGGTGAGGCTCCGACTACGCCACGCACCCAGCGCGATCACGCCCGCGACACCAACCGCCGTGGCCATCGCAGGTTGGTCCGCGAATATCACAACGGAAGAGGCGTTCTCGTCAACGTCCCGAGCGCCGCACGTCGTTCACGAGCGCCGAAACGCGTTCCTCGCGCGATACGACGAGTCGCTGCTGTGCTCGTGCGTCAATAGCGGCCAGGGCCAGTCGCATGGATTGCAATTGTTCTTCCGTTCGTGCGCACATCGGACACGATGACAGATGCGTTTTGATGCGCAGCACGAGGGCCACATCACCGGCCTGCAGGCCATCTAGTTCATGTTCGAGGTAGCGCAACAGCGGCGCTCGCAAGCGCGCGCACTCGTCATGCGTGCGCGAAATGCTCTCGAGTGGGTCGGCGAAATGATCGTGTCGCATGAGCAGGAACACGGTGTTGGCAGGATACGGAAACAGCGGACGGTGGCAAGGCTGCGCACGGGACCGCTTCGGCGCAAGCAGTACGCATGTGTGTTAAAGCAGGTGCCAATCAAACGTTGAAGCATTACCCGCTTGTATCAGTGACCTGCGACACGTTAGCTTCGCCGCACGTGCCCCACATGCTCGATGATTCGTCGCCCCGTGCCACTCCGCACGGCGTTCCCGCCTTGCCCCTTGCCGGTGGCCCGCTGGACGCCCGTCTTCCGCTTGCGCTCTTGGAAGCGGTGAAGCTGATCGACACACCGGAAGCCGAGTTGGACGCCGAACTGGTGCATGAACTGCGCAACAAACGGTTTGGATTAAGCGACACGGTGTATCAGCAAATTCGTCGATATAACGACAACGTCAAGCGGCAGCAGCGCGTGCCCTTCGACGAAGTGCTGGCGCTCTCGCGACTCATCGGACGTCGTCCTGATGCGGACATCGCGTTTCGCGAGGCGGGACGACGCTGGGCGCGTGCGGCGATCGCCACCGTCGGCGCCGCACAGCGCAACGCCGGCACATCGATGCCCGCGCTCATTGGACGTCCCATTGCACTCCGCGTATTGCGGCGTGTCTTCAAGCGTTTCATGGACGGCGTCCTTGTGCGCAATGGAACCGCGTTGATGCTCGACATACGCGCCCCTGTGTCAGCCGATGCAGCCCCGCGCGCCGCCGGATGTGGTTTGTACGAAGCCGCGTTTCGCGAAGCCTTGCATGTGTTAGCCGGTGTTGATGGCGCGGTTGAACATGTGATGTGTCGCTCGCGCGGTGACGCACACTGTCAGTGGCGTGCCGACTGGCGACGACACTAGGAATTCTGCCCGTGTCTTTTGCCGGATGCTGATGCATCTGCCGTCGAGTGGTTATGCTCTCGCCTGAATCGCTTCCAGAAGTACAGCGGCTGTTGGTCGATGCAAATCTCGACGGATGGTTGCTCTACGATTTCCGCGGAACCAACGCGATCGCGCAAGGACTCCTCGGTTTTGAAGGACTGATCACGCGTCGTATTTTCGCGCTCATTCCGCGCGAAGGTTTACCGATCGGCATCGGGCATGCGATCGAACCAAATCCGTGGGCGCGTTGGCCAAAGGCGTGGCCGTTGCGCACCTACACGGGATGGCGTGCGCTCGAAGCAGAGGTGCATGCCTTGGTTGCCGGCAAGCGCGTCGCGATGGAATACTCCGCTGGCGATGCAATTCCGTATCTCGATCGCATACCAGCGGGCGTGCTGGAAATGGTGCGTGC
>JAYTTR010000371.1:0-5531 GCA_043744935.1 Gemmatimonadaceae bacterium | reverse complement strand
AACAGAACCTCATGGCTGGCGTTACCAGCGTGCGCGACCTTGGCGCTCCGCTCGATGAGGTGCTCGACGTGAAGCGTCGTATCGCCCGCGGCGAACTGCAGGGTGCGACGATCTACACGTCGGGCCCGTTTCTGCAGCATGAATCGTATCCAGGTACCGAACGTTTTCGCTGGAGTATCAACGGCGTCATCGACGCGCGTGCGAAGGTCAAGCGGCTGGCTGACGCAGGCGTGGACGTCATCAAACTCATCGACCAGGACCAGATGACGATGGAGGAAGTGCGCGCCATCGTTGATGAAGCGCACAAGCACAAACTTCCCGTGGTGGCGCACGCGCACCGGCCTGAGGAATTGCGTCGCGGGCTCGCGGCGGGCGTGGACGATTTCGAGCATACGGGTATGCAGGCGGCCCCCTCCTACCCCGAGGAACTGATGGTGCAGTTGCGGGATCGAGCCGCGCAGGGCGCGCGCGGTCCACTGTACTGGACGCCGACGATCGATGTGCTTACCAACTTCACGGCGCGTCGCGACGACGACGAATATCTCGACGACCCGCGTTGGTATCAGTTCCTCCCTGATTCGATTGCTCGCGACGTTCGCCGGTCGCTCAATGCACTCGATACCCTCGCCTACTATCGGCTCGTTCCCGACCGCGGCCCAACGCTTCAGCAAAAGTTTCGGCAACTCCGGGAGAGCGGGGTGCGAATGCTGATCGGCACCGACGCCGGCGTTCCCGCAAACTTCCACGGCTATGCAACCGCAGAAGAAATGGTCACGTGGGTGCGCGCATATAGCATGAACCCGATGGAAACGATCCGGGCCGCAACTTACTGGCCGGCGCTAGCGATGGGAGTGCTTGATCACGTTGGGACTGTGTCCGTCGGAAAAACTGCAGACATCATTGCGGTCCGCGGGAACCCGCTCACGTCCATGGAAGTGCTCCGTGACGTGCAGCTCGTGGTGCAGAAAGGACGGCGCGTGCGATGACGCGATTCGGATCGCGCGTGCCGTGGTCGGTGACGAGGCTACGTGTGACTGATCGTTTCACAAGCGCCGCACTCCTGCTGCTTTTGTCGGCGTGCGGACCACACACGGCGACCATCCGAACGCCGCTGCCGAGTGCGTCGCGTCTCCTGCTCGACCCCGCAAACGTAGAATGGCGGCGCGCCGCACCGCCTGTTTCGCGCCTCCGTGTCGAGACAACGAAAGGCGTCTTCGTGCTTGAACTCGTGCGCGCATGGGGGCCCATCGGCGCCGACCGATTGTACAATCTGGCGCGACTCGGCTACTACAACGACACGCGCGTGCATCGCATGCGCACGGGCTACATCGCACAGTGGGGATTGCACGGCGACTCAGCCGTGAACGCCGCGTGGAAGGGTCGCTACATCGACGACGATCCGCCGCGTTCGCACAACACGCGCGGCACGTTTGCATTCTCGTACGAGGGCCCCGGAAAAGAGCGCACGCGCAACACGCAAATTTATGTGAATCTCGCGGACAATCCGCGCAACGACATCGAGCCATTCACAGTGCTTGGCACCGTCGTCGACGGCATGGCCGTGCTGGATAGTTTGTACGGCGGCTACGGCGAAGAGTCGGGCAGTGGCGTGCGGCAAGGGAAGCAAGGACCATTGGAGCGAGGCGGAAACGCATTTATGGACCGCGAGTATCCGAAGCTTGAGCGGATCCTGCGCGTAACTGTGCGCGCCCGCTAGCTTCGCGCATATGACTTCACGCAATCGCCTCGCCATCGCACTCTCGGTCATTTCTCTCGCGTTACTCTGGCCCGGGCTAATACAACCTGTCCTCACCATTCGCGCGACCATGCAGCTCTTTGGAACGACGCGTGAATTGTCCAACGAAACGCGCAGCGTTATTGGGGCGATTCAAAGTTTGCACGCGTCGCGCAATGATTTTGTTGCCGGACTTATCCTCGTTTTCAGCGTGCTCATTCCGCTGACAAAGGCGGCACTGCTCATTCCCATTGTGGCAATGCGCCAATCGCTCAAGCGATATCAATTGTTCGTATTTGTTCAAGCGATGAGCAAGTGGTCGATGGCCGACGTGTTTGCTGTCGGTATGCTCATTGCACTCCTGGCCGCGAAGGGCACTGCAAACTTGTCCGCCGTAGCGGGTCCCGGATTCTATTTTTTTACGGCGTACTGTCTGACATCGAACGCTGCGTTCCAACTACTTCGTATCGAAGCCCCGATTGCCAGCGTTCGGTCGTAGCAAACTCTCTTTCCCTGACACATATCCTCGGAGGTTCTTTGAAACGAGTGACCGGCATTGGCGGCATCTTCTTCAAAGCTGCAGACGCGCCCGCACTACAGGCGTGGTACAAGCGTCACCTCGGCATCGATGTCCAATCATGGGGCGGCGCCGCGTTCGACTGGACGGACAGTGAAGGCCAGCCGATTGCCGAAACAACCACTTGGTGTGTCGCTTCGGCGCAAAGTGACCAGTTTACACCAAGCAATGCAACATTCATGGTCAACTATCGCGTGGAAGATCTCCACGCATTAGTCAAACTCTTACGCGAAGAAGGCTGCGCCGTTCTCGAGAGAATCGACGAATCCGAATACGGAAAGTTTGCGTGGGTGATCGACCCAGACGGCAATAAGGTTGAACTTTGGCAACCACCCGTCGGCCAGTAATTTCACGCCCGGTCAGCGCAACAGATTGCATACTCCGCGTATAGCGGGACTTCACCGCCGCACAAATGACAATCGTGGTAGCAGATTTCCGCGATCCACCACATGCAGTGCCGCGAGATACCGTTCGCGCGCCTGTGTCGTGCAATCGAGAGTGGCTCCACGCCACGTGAAACGTGGACGTTGTGCAGCGTGCAAAAATGCATCGGTCATCGACCGTGATCAACGTCCATTTCCGTTTGGCTGCGGGCGCACTACGACACGTCGGTAGTGCAGACGGGCCGCGATCTCGTCAACGTCGTAGACCTGATCGGCAAGCCATAACGTCGCATCAGCAAGTCGCTCGCAAAGCGCAACGCGCGCGTGCGATGCGGGTAGTCCGAAGCTCTTGTCTGTTTTTCGATAGACACCGGCGCACGTCCACGTCTGATCAAACAAGCGGCGATGCAATTGTTCGGCAAAGGTTGCCGACAGCACCGTTGTCGAGCGTCGTTTGCGACGCGACATCGCCCATGCATCGGCGCGTGCGATGTTGACCTGCTCCCACGCATTCTACCCACGCTGCATCGTGATACGCGACGGTAACAACCCCTGCGCCTCGTCGAGGTCAGGAGCGATTGGTCCCGGCACCGCGTGCATCCGCACATGCATACCGGTCACACTTACTTGTGACATTGTGGCGCTTCGGTGACCGTATCCCAGAGACGGCGTGGTGTTGCGGTGAGTGCAGTGGCGCGCTCGTTGACTTGCGCCTCAAGGTCTGCGCCGTGTACGGCTTGATCTTCAAGCGACATCAACTGCGCGACGTACCGAATCTCCTCCGTTGCCACACGGTGTGCGCGCTCCGCAATCACCGAGTCGAGCATGGTGTTGGCTCCGTGTGTCGGCACCGTAACTCGCGGCACGACCGCATACACGAGATCACAGTTGAGCGCATTGGCCGCTCGGCGCAGCGCGCCCAACGAAATCGTGTCGTCTCGCTCGCGCTGCTCGAGCCGGACTACACTGGACGGCGCCACGCCAAGCCGAGCAGCGAATTGACGCACCGTCATGTCGAGCGCGTCTCGGAGGGCCGCGATCCAGCCATCACGTGGCCGTACAGGCGCCGTGGCAGCGTACAACGTGAGCTTTTCTGACAGCTGACGTCTGGCGAGTTGCCGGTAGGCGGCATTCATCATCGCTCCCGATCCTTAGTTGTATTGATGCCTTACCGCGCAACATCAAGTCACACAACGATGCCCTGTAGCGCAACAGATATGAACATGGTGTTGTTTTATTCAGCAATATTTTGAAATCGCAATCATCAGCCCTAACCCGTCGGTGTTGTCGCTTTGGGTCGGATCTTGAACCGTGCGACCGGCTGATTGTTCAAATTCACCATGCCTTCAATGCTGCCGTCGGCCACAAACTTTCCGTCGTGTTCGAGCATGCGACCTTCGGGCGCCGACACGCGAAACTGTATGCGAGCGCCGTCGCGCACGACATTCGACACCGCTCCCATACCCTGACCCGGCACAAACGCAGTGCCACCAATCGCGGTTGCCGTCTGTACAAAGGTGTACAGTACGGGCACGGTGATCACGCTGTCGGGCAGCGGCACGGTGGCCGTGCCCATCCACGTACCGATCAGCGACGGGGCGGCAACTTGCACAGGAAGCTTCGCATTTCGTTTTGCGGACGGCTTGGCGCTGCGTTGCGCGGCGAGCGGGGCTGACGCGACCAGCAGCATCATGAACGCGCGCCGAACTACGCGAAGAAATCGGTTTGACATGGCTTATCGGTGTTTGTGAAAGGTGACGCTGCAAGATACGCGACGGGAGGTTTGCCAGCGGCAACCTGCGCTACCGCGTATGGTCACTTCAGGGTGCGGAGGTCCGCTGTTCTCGCTGCCCATACGATGTTCGTCACGCTCTCCCATAACGCCCCTATTCCGCGATGTTGCATCTCGTACACGTCCTGTTTCAACTCGCAGCGACCGGTTCTCCGTTAGGACCGTCTAACGCGCCAACATTACCGGCCACGGCGAGGGTGCACAGCGGGCGCGCACATGCGCTGGACGTTATCGCGCCGCGGCTCGACGAGCGGGTCGTTATCGACGGAAAGCTCGACGAAATCGCGTGGCAGCACGCCAGTGTGCTCACAGGATTCACGTCATATAACCCCGTAGACGGACGCGACGCACAGGACTCCACCGAAGTGCGCATCTGGTACTCGCCGGACGCGCTGTATGTGGGCATCCGCGCGTGGGCCGCTCCCGGAACGGTGCGTGCGACACTCGCCGAACGCGATCGTATTACGAATGACGACTGGGTTGCATTGCATCTCGACACGTTCAACGACCATCGTCGGTCGTTTGTCTTCGCGGTCAATCCTCTTGGCGTGCAGGCCGACGGCATGCGCAGCGAACAGTCGCCCGGCCCAGGTGTGTCGAAAGCGGCGCTGCAGGCGGTCGATCTCTCGCAAGATTACGTCTGGCAATCGGCAGGGCGCCAACTCGACGACGGTTATGAAGTCGAGATGCGCATTCCGTTCAAGTCCATCCGTTTTCAAACGGGTGCGTCGCAAGATTGGGGCCTACAAATTGTGCGTCAAACGCAACGCACGGGCTATCAGGATACGTGGTCGCCGTCGTCGCGCGCCAATCAAAGTTTCCTCGCACAGGCGGGGTCGCTGCGCGGTATGACGGGAATGAAGCGCGGACTCGTGCTCGATCTCACACCAGCATCAATCACGACGACAACGGGCACGCCCTCGTCGAACGGATGGGATCGGAGCACGCGCAGCGAAGCAGGCGGTGATCTGCGCTGGGGTGTGACGTCCAACTTCACTCTGAATGCAACGGCCAATCCCGACTTCAGTCAGATCGAAACCGACG
>JAYTTR010000370.1:0-5533 GCA_043744935.1 Gemmatimonadaceae bacterium | reverse complement strand
CAGTTTGCACGCGCCCCACCATGAACCCGAACTCTTCCTGTTGCACCGTCGCTGGCGAGACACGCGCTTCCATGCCGGGCGTGATGCGCTTGCCGTCGTTCGAGACAAAGAGCAACCCTTGCAGCGGTACACCGGCCAGCTCGATCGAGACGAGCGCCTGCCCCGCGTTGACTAACTGGCCAATGCTGGAGCGGATTTCGCGCACGTAGCCGCGGTATGGGCTGGTTACCTGTCCCGCTTGCGCGAGCGCCAGCCGTTGTGCCGATAGATCCCGCTCGGCTTCCTGCATCCGGCGCTCGACTTCGGTGAGGCTTTCGACGCCACCATTGGTGAGTTGCAGGCGCCGAAGCGCGCTGCTCTGGATTTCGACCTCGAGCGCGGCGGTCTCGCCACGCCCAACATCCAGTGCCTGAACACTGGCCTGCACGGACGTTTCGGTCACGAGTCCCATCGCGCGCGCATCGCGTTCGGCTTGCACGCGCTGTTCAAGAAACACCGTGCGTTCGCGTAGCGCGGCAAGCCGTCGGATGAGATCAGTGCGCTCTGCATCAAGGCGCTGCGTTTCGAGTGACGCATTCGTGCGGACATAGCGACCGCGCGTTGCCAACTCAGTGCGGATCGCCCGCACACGGTCGTCCGCCTGCGCCACCGCCTGCTCGAGCTTGGGCTGCCGGATGCGGGCAATCAGGGTGCCCGAGTCCACCAGATCCCCCGCTCGCACTGGAAGTGATTCCACGACACCACTTCCCAATGTCTCGACCTCGCGAAGACCCGCCTCGCTTAGCAGAATTCCGGTGCCGTCGACCGTGATCGGAAGCCGACCAAACACAGACCAGGTGAGCAGCGCGCCGAGGAGGAGAAAGAGCCCGGCCAACGCGGTCCATAAACGCGGGTTGGTGACCACCAGTAGCCGATCCAGCTGATCTGGAGTGGCCAGGCGATCGAGGGCGGACTGCCGGAATGGCGACGCGGCGGGCATTGACGATGGCTTGAAGAGTAGAGGAGAGTCGAGCGCAGAACCCCGAGCGGTGTCGCTGCCCGGGGTTTATGATTTTATCATGCCGCGTTGATGGCGCTATGCAGACAAATCTGCAGTACCAAGTCGCGCTTATATGAGATCTGCCTGATGCCAAGGCAAGCAGAGCAAATACGGACTACGGCGTGCCTCGCGAACGAAGAGCCCCGAGGCCGGCCGTACCCACGGTTCTGTCGATCGTAAACGTCGGAGGCGTCGGGGTATGTGCTTTTTCTTTTAGGACAGTGGCAGCATAGGCGGTATTAGCGACCTTTGCTGTAAACACAACGGTCCCACCGGCCACCGCGTCCAACTGATCGTCGTTCAGCATATCTTCAGACATCTTCCTCTCCAGCAATGAGTTCGGTAAGGTCATCCCCTTCCGCGGATATCGCGGCACGCACAACCTGTATCGCGCACTGAATGCGGCATAGCCTCCATGTTGCAGCTCCAGTTTCGTGCAACGTCCGCGCATGGGGGCGCAACGCCGGAGCATTTCGGTCCATTGCGGGCACGCGAGAATTGGCTGCTGGCTCGGCTCAATCCACCTCTCGCGAAATGCATGGCCCCCAAAATCGCCGCCGGTGATTCACCAGTCTTGCACTTACTCGAAGCCGAACAGCGCGGCGCACGCGTCGATCGCACACCGGACGCGCTGGCCTGCTTAGACGGCGACGTGTCTTTGGCGCCGGAAAACGCAGCGGTGTACCGGGAACATGGCGCATGGCTGTGTGGTCAGCATCGGTTCGAGGAGGCAGTGTCGTGCTTTAGCCAAGCGCTGGAGCTCACACCCGGGGTCGCGGGAATTCATCACGACCTAGCCGATGCGTATTGGATGCTGGATCGGCCGGAGCACGCCGAGCATCACTACCGTCAAACGGTCGCGCTCGACCCTGCACGCACGGACGCAGCGAATAACCTGGGTATCCTGCTGTCCAAACGCGCGGCATACCTCGAGGCTGAAACGCTCCTCCGGCAGCTCATCGCCGCCGCGCCCAACTTCATCGAAGCCCGCCAAAACCTTGCGCAGGTGTACGTGGCGGCTGGACGCATGCACGAGGCCTTGCAGGCATGCACGGACGGAATTGCCCTGGAGCCGACCAACATTGGCTTTCGACAGCTGTTGGGGATCGTGCACGGCGCGCTCGGTCACGAAGCCGAAGCGCGAGAGCTATATCGCGCATGGCACGAGGAAGACCCCAGCAACACACAGGTCCGACATCTCTACTCCGCCTACTGCGGCAACGCGGTCCCCGATGTGGCCTCGCCAGACTATGTCCGTGAGACGTTCGATCCGTTTGCCGTCGATTTCGAGCGCACGCTGGCCAAGCTGGATTATCGGGTACCATCGCTCGTTGGCGAGGCACTGCACGTCGCTCTCGGCGCAACGTCTGCGCAGCTACGCATTGCCGACGCCGGTTGTGGGACCGGACTGTGCGCGCCATTCCTGCACCCCTTTGCCCGCCACCTCGTCGGCATCGATTTGTCGCACCGCATGCTCGAGCAGGCGGAAGGCAAGGCGCTGTATGATGAGCTGCATGAGCGCGAGTTGGTAGAATTTCTCGCGGTATCGACAGGTGCGTTCGACGTGATCGTATCGGCAGACACGCTTTGCTATTTCGGTGTGCTCACTGACTTCGCGCGAGAAGCGCATCGTGCGCTCGTTGGTGGCGGCTGGCTGATCTTCACTGTTGAGGCGTTGATTGACGATGCTGACGCGTCGCCGTGGCGTTTGCGAACCCATGGCCGCTACGCTCACCGTCGCGAGTACGTCGAGCAGACGCTGACCGCAAACGGGTTCCGCCTGCATTCCATAGAACAGGTCGTGTTGCGCACCGAGGCGCGGACTCCGGTCACAGGATGGTTGGTGACGGCGATAGTGGGCTAATCTCGCTGTCGGTATGCCCGTACTCGCCGCGTTTGCCGCATGCGCTGGTGCTCGCAGCCATCACCGGCAGCAGACGATCTGACGATCGCGATTGCTGACCTTCGCGATCTCGGCATACGTTATCGGCTCACGTGAGCGCCATCGAATGTTCGACATTCCCGGACACGGAGCGACGCCGCGGATGACCACACGACGCACCTTCGTCGACCGCTTGCGCGCGAGATCGAGCACGGATGCTTCGCGTGGCAGATCGTCCACCGAAAACGGCAGGAGCGCGAGATCAGTCAGAAAAGCCGTCGTGCGCGTCGGCGCGATGCGTTTGCGTCGCTCGGCCATCACGAGCACATTGCGGATCTCGGACCAGAACAGGGTGGGCACGACGGCTTTGTCGCGGGCGATGGCGGCAATCACCGATTCGGCAAATGTCGCGTCTTCGTCGTCCAGCGCCTGCCCGAGAATCGCCGAGACATCGGGAACGATCGCCATCAGCAGCGATGCCCCTCGTGTTTGAGCGACACGAGTTCGTCGCGGTTACGCCCGTGAGCGCGCCCCGATTGCGCTTGAGCCGTCGTGCGGATTTTGCAGGCACGCGGTGACGCGAATTTCAAAGAGCACCGATCACCGATTCGCCATGGTGTCATACTCCGTGGACTCGAGCAGCCGAGCGTCAGCCGTGACCAACGTCAGACCCATCACCCGCGCCGTGGCAGCCAGGAACCGATCAACGGGATCTGCACGTGACAGTGTAAGCTGTCGACTCACCACTGCGATGTCGTGCGTAAGCGCGGCTTCTCGTCGCGGAAGCGCACGCACCATACGCTCGACCCACTCCGTCGGCGTCGTGTCGACGCGCACTCGGCCTCGCTCCGCAAGCAGCATCGCTTCCCACACACTGATCGGCGAGAGCCACAGCTCGTTTTCGGCAGACGCGAGGGCAGCCCGAACCACCGGAGACAGGCGTTCCGGTTCGAGGAGCGCCCACAGCCAGATGTGCGGATCGAGCAACAAATTCATGCGCCAAGTATTTCCCAATCCGCGCTGGGACTGGCCGGCACAATGAGGTCGTCCGACAGCACTGCGGTACCGCGCATGGAACCGAGCCACGCGTGGCCAGCGCTCGCTGGCGACGGTGGGAGGATCTCGGCCACAGGCTCGCCGCGCTTCGTGACGATGATCGAGGTGCCGAATCGCCGTACTCGCTCGAGGACCGCCAGGCGGGTGGCCTTGAACTCCGAGATCGCGATGGTTTCGGTTGGTTTTTTAGACATGAGCGATAGGCTAAATCATTGATGACCATAGCCAATGACCATGGTCTAGTCTGCACTTTCTCGACTTCCCCTTAGCGCACGCGAGATGGTATCGATCTCACGGCGTGCTGTTCGACGTGCATCGCACGGCTATCTCGTTTCGTGTCATACACCGAGTCGCAGCCGTGGCAGGACTCAGTCGGGTGTCCGCTGCGTCTTCGTCGAATCGAAGTACGTTGTCCGACCAACGTGCGTTCGGTACGCCGTGACGCGATAGCGCAGCAACGACGGCGCGGGGAGTGTCGTTACCGCCACCAAACTGTCGCGCGTTATGTGCACGCTCGCGATCGCGGGACCGTCACGCAGCAATTCCGTGAGCGCACGACCGGTCATGGACGGCGCACTCGACATACCGAGCAAATGCAGCAGCGTCGGCGCGATATCGGCGTTGCTGCTCGCGACATTTGTGCGAACCGCCGCGCGCAGATGCGGACCACGCGCAATGAGCGTCGCGAGAATGTCGTATGGACTCGTGGTGCCGTGGCCGGCGGTGCCAGCCTGCTCCGTCCGTCCGGCCATCGAAGCCGCGTTCACCGCGTGCGACCAGTCGGCCGAAAAGAGCACATCGGCTGAGCGCGCATTCGACCAACCGATGCTGTCGTAAGGCAACGTTCCCGGCTCGGCCGCCATCCCATCGCGTCGCGCTCTGGTGAAGATCGCACCGATTGGCGCGGCCGCCTGGAGTGCGCGAACCACAGCTCCGCGCGCGGTATCGCCGCCTCGACGCACATACACCGCTCCACCGGCTACAACGATGCGATCCTTGAATGGCGCGAGCACCGCGCTGATCGGCGCATCGCGACCGGCGTGCGTCGAAAATCCATGGTCGGACACCACGAACAGATCGACCTGTCCATCGAGTCCGCGATCATGCAGCCCCTGCAGCAATCGCCCGAACTCGCGGTCCGCCGCGCGGATGGAGGAATCGGCCATCACGCTGCCAACGCCTGCGCTGTGCGCGGTATGATCGGGGTCGCTAAGCCAGAGAAAGCCGATATCGGTGTCGATGGAATCGATACCGATGCGCAGCAGCGCGTCGACAGCGCGTGCATTGGCCGCCAGGTTAGGTGATGCATCGACCGGCGGCGGACCGAGCATCGCGCGCATCATCGATTCGTATTGCTGCGGCAGCACCAGTTCATTCTGCAGAATGATCGCGCGTCCGGCGCCGCCGAGCAGGTATGCCGACCCGCTCGATCCGGCGCTCGCGACGACAACGCGCTTGCCTTGCGCACCCAACAGATCGGGCAACGTCGGCACCATGAGCAATTGCCCACGGAGTGCACGGAGTGCACGGTCTGCGCGCATCATGTCGCCAGCGTC
>JAYTTR010000369.1:0-5539 GCA_043744935.1 Gemmatimonadaceae bacterium | reverse complement strand
CTCGATCGCGTAAATCGCGGACCACATATTCCTGCAGCTGTACACCGATTTGCCCACTGAGCCAGATGAGAATGTTCTTCACGGCAACTGCGACGAGCACGATCAGTATCACGTTGCGTAGCGAGGCCATCTGGTCCGACGGCACCAGCAGCATACCGATACTGGCGTTGAGCAGATTGCCGATGAATCCCGGCGGGATAATGTCCGGCTTGTTGAACAGCGCGTTGAGAAATGGAATAAGCAGTGTGAACGAAAACACGTCGGCGACAGCGGCAACGGCGTTGAGCACGACGACGCCAACAAGTTTTCCGCGATGCGGACGCACAAACGCCCACAGTCTCCCCCACAGTTTTGGCGCGGGCACTTTGAACGTGCCCGTGGTGCGCACGTCGTCCGCGAATTCGCTCACCGCTTTGGCGTGAGGAGGGCCACGGGGAGAATGCACTCTTCGGGCGTCACACCGCCGTGTAAAAAGCTCCCGCGATAGCGGCTCTGGTATTCGCGGAGTTTTGTTGGATACACGAAAAACGTGTCGCCAGCGGCGAGGAGTGTATTGCTATTGTGTCCGCGATGCGGCAATCGCAAATCGTCTGAATTGCTGAAGAGCAGCGCGTGGTCTGGTCGTTCAGCGCGAATATCCTCGCCAAATTTATAGCGCAAGTTGGCCGTGGCATCGCGCTTCGCAAAGACGGTGGCGGGTGTGTTGCAATGCAACGCGCCGTGATCACTGGTGACCACCACGGAGATATTGCGGCGTGACGCTTCCCTGAGCAGCGTGAACAGCGACGAGCGTTCAAACCACTGCTTGGTGAGCGCGCGCATCGCTATTTCGTCGCGCGCCATTTCGAACAATATGTTGGACTCACTGCGACCATGGGTGAGCAAATCCACGAAGTTGAAGACGAATGCATGAATGCCTTCGCCAGCGATCGCGCCGGGCAAGTGTCGATCGAGGTCGTCGGAATCGGCGGCACTTGTGATTTTTTGATAGCGCACGGACGCCTTGATCTGCAATTCTTCCAGCTGCGCGACGAGCAGATCACGTTCGTGTGCGTTCAGCGATTCGTCATCGCGCTCACCCCACCAATCAGGAAACCGCGCCGCGATTTCTCCAGGGAACAGGCCACTGAAGAGCGCGTTACGCGCGTATGGGGTGGCGGTGGGTAAAATGGAAAAATAGTGCGTGGTCTCCACATCGAACAACGGCGCCAACAGTGGTTCGAGCATGCGCCATTGATCCACGCGCAAGCAATCGATCACGATAAAAATCGCCTTCTTGTCACGTGCGAGCACCGGCAGTACAAATTCGGAGAAGACATCGACCGAGAGTGGCGGGCGATCGCCTTCGAGTTCACGCAACCAACGCGGATACTCCGTCTTCATAAACGTGGCGAACTCGCGATGCATATCGGGATACAAGCCGCGCAGCGATTCGTGCAAGCCAAGCTCTCCCGCGTTTGCAAGGTCGACGTCCCACTGCATTAGCTCGCTGAATCGATCAATCCAACCACGCCAGTCGAGACTCGCATAGCGGTCTGCCTCAATCGCGCGGAATCGTTCGACGAAAGCGCGAGCCAGCGCCTGTGATCGGATAAGTGGGCCTTCAAGGATACGCGTGATGACGGACAGCACCTGCCGCGGCGTGACCGGCTTCACGAGGTATTCGCGCACATTGGCGCCAATCGCTTCCTTGAGGGTCGCGTCTTCTTCGCTTTTGGTGACCATCACGACGGGCAACGTCGGCTGTAACTCGCGAATGCCCTTGTACGCATCAAGGCCACGCGTGCCCGGCATCTGCTCATCGAGCAGCAACAAGTCATACGGCTTGCGACGAAGCAGTTCGAGTGCGTCGTCGGCATTCGTCGCCGTTTCTACCTGATATCCCTTGTCCGCGAGGAGGATGCGATGTGGTTCGAGCAGCTCCGCCTCGTCATCGACCCACAGAATTGCCTTTGCTGGCTGCGCCATACCGGAAGCTACCCGATTTGCATAGACGCGGTCCAGCGAGCCGAGTCCGCTGGCGTGCGTTAGATTCGCGTCGTGCAAGTCGAACCGCTTCCATACAGCCTTGAGCCGCTGACATTTCCCTTTCCCGCATTGGCGGCACGCGCTGGGCGCTTGCCACTCGGCGGTGGACGAGAAGTCGCCTTGGCTGCGTTGATGACCGCGCGGCTCGCGCACAGTTTGGTCGGACCCGATGCGGCGGCCCAGCCTGATCGCGCCACGCGCGCAACGCAGGCGAAGGTGTGGCTTGCGTCGCTTGCGTTGCCGCCCACCACGCGTGTTCCATTTTCGCGGTGTGTAGACGCCACGACGGGCACGCCATTGCAGGTCGCAGGCGCGTTACGCAGTCTCGTGGCGGTGGCGGGCACCTATCTGGACGGAGCGGGCGTGCAGGAATTGGAGCGACTGGCGCGACAACTTGCTGGCGGTTTATAGCTCGTGTACCCCGCATGAATTCACACGATATTTCCCCGTTGACACGTATCGTTGCTCGACTGGACCGTGTCCGGGTCGACCACGTGCGCGACAGTAACGACGTCGTGGACACCATACGGAGTGGATTCCCATCGGTCGACCGCACCATAGGCGGTGGATTTCATCGCGGCGACTTGATCGTGCTTGGTGGTGACGATGGCGTCGGCACATCATCACTGGCGCTTGGGATCGCCCTGCGGTGCGAGTCTCGTGCGCTCGTGCTGACGGGCGAGATGCGACCCGAGCGCGTTTACGAACGTGTGTTGGCCATTGGCGCCCGTGTCTCGTTAGATGCACTACGCGCGGGCAACGTTACGGACGACGATCGAGGCCGGCTTGCAGCCGCGGCGATTGCCCTGCGCGACCACGTGCCCGTCGTTGAATCGATCACGCGAGGTGGTCTCGCCGACGTGACCCGGATGCTCGAAAGTCTGCCCGACACCACGTTGGTGATCATCGATGGACTCGAAGCGCTCCTTGAACGCGAAGAACGCCGAGTGGACGTGTTGGCATTTTTCGTCTTGTCGCTCAAGCGACTGGCCGTCGAGCGCAACGTGGCGCTGCTCGTGATTTCGCACTTGCCCGCGATGGATCGAACGCGCGCAGATCGACGCCCGCGCTTGACAGACTTTGGCGTACACGGAGCGGTTGGCACACATGCCGATCTGGTACTCGGTCTATATCGCGAAGACATGTATGACGCTGACGTTGGTGTCGCCGGCGCGACCGAGTTGATTGCGTTGAAGCAGCGCGGCGGTACCTCGGGTTACGCTGATTTGTACTTCTTCGGGCAATGGTTGCGCTTCGAAGATGTTTTGGACCCGGAACCGTAGTTTTCCCGTACTTTGCTTCTTGCACATCCGTAGCCCAAACGCGTCGCCACTCGGCAGACGTGGAACGTCAGCGAGGCAACATGGCTGGTCACAGTAAATGGAAAAACATCCGCAACGCCAAGGCAGTCACCGACAAGAAACGCGGTGTGCTGTTTACGCGGTTGATTCGCGAAGTCACCATGGCGGCCAAGCTTGGCGGCGGTGATCCGGGAGGCAACCCACGTCTGCGAACGGCCATCGATAACGCCAAGGCCGTCTCAATGCCCAAAGAAAATATCGACCGCGCCGTCAAGAAAGGCACGGGCGAACTGGAGGGCGTGGATTATGTCGATGCGCTCTACGAGGCGTACGGGCCCGGTGGTATCGCGCTGATGATTCAGACCGTGAGCGACAATCCCACGCGTACGGTGGCCGACGTGCGACTAAAGCTGTCGCGGAACGGTGGCAACATGGGATCGACGAACTCGGTCGCCTATTTGTTTGATCGGAAGGGACAGATGTCCGTCGACGGAGCGCGCGTTGTGGAAGACGTGCTGATGGAAGTGGCGCTCGAAGCCGGCGCTGAAGATGTCGTGCGTGAAGATGAACTGTTTGTGATCACCACCGATCCGGGTTCGCTGCATGCAGTAAAGGAAAGTCTAGAAGCGAAGAAGTACAAAGTGTCGGACGCGGAGCTCGCCTGGGTGCCGAAGAGCAGCGTGCGTGTCGACGGCGTGGCGGCATCACAACTCATCAAACTGCTCGACGCGCTTGAAGAGTTGGATGATGTACAGAAGGTGGATGCGAATTTCGAGATGGATGCGGACGCGATGGACGAAGCGTGATCCTGTGGTGACACGACCCGGACTGGTGCTCGGCATCGATCCGGGAACCGCGGTGACCGGATATGGTGTCGTGTCGATGATCGGACGTACGGCCACCTTGGTCGAGTGCGGCGTGATTCGCACCAACGCGCGCGATCCGTTGCCGGCGCGATTGCAGAGCATTCATGACGGCGTGGTCGAGCTGATCGAGCGACATCACCCGGATACGGTCGCTGTCGAAGATGTTTTTTATGCGCGCAACGTGCGCACCACCATCGTGCTGGGTCACGCGCGCGGAGTCATTCTGCTGGCGGCGCAACGCGCGGCGTTAGTGATTCATGAGTATCCGCCCGCTGAGATCAAGAAGGCCATCACGGGCACTGGTGCGGCAACAAAAGAGCAAGTTCAGTTCATGATTGCGAGGCTCCTCCGATTGAAGCACGCGCCCGAACCCGCTGATGCCGCCGACGGTGTCGCGGCAGCACTATGCGCGTGCCTTGCAACGTCACTCCCAAGTCTCACTCCGTCCAGACCGAAGCGTTGATCGCACAAATAGCTGGCACGCTGGTATCGCGCGACCTTGATCGGGTGGAGATCATGACGGCCCAAGGCCTCGCGTACGAATGTCTGATCCCGTTGTCGGTGTACGAATCGCTACCGGCCGAAGGACAATCGGTGGTCCTGCACACCCATCTCTCCGTGCGCGAAGACGCATGGCACTTGTACGGTTTTGTTTCTACGTATGAGCGTTCCGTGTTTCAGCGACTGCTGATTGCGAAAGGCGTCGGTCCAGCGTTGGCCCTCGGCATTCTGTCGTCACTCACAGCCGAACGTGTGGTACGCGCGCTGCGGGAGAAGGATGTGACGACATTGATGCGGGTGCCCCGCGTTGGTCGCAAGAAAGCGGAGCAACTGATTCTTGACTTGGCGGACAAGATGGATTCGGTGGGTGGTGCGCCATCATCACTTGGCGGCACTCACGCTGTCGCGGATGATGCGATCCGTGCGTTACTGTCGTTGGGCTATAGCCAAGTGGAGGCAGATCGCGCTGTCCGTGGTGCCGTGGAGAGCGGAACCACGGGCGACGTGTCCGTACTCGTTAGAGCGGCGTTGACGCGATTGGCAAAGGGATAGTTCGACGCAGTGTTCGCAAAATGTCGTACTGTATTGCGCACCACGCAACGATGGTCACCCACGCTTTGAGACGCGGCTCCACAATCCATGCAAGACGAATGTGCCTGGGCACCGCATCGGTGCCACCGACGGAGCCAATGAGCCACGCGAGCAATACAATCGCGTCACGCCAGCGCGCTCGCGGCAACACGCTCCACCAAATACCGATGCCAGCGAAGGCAATCACAAACGTCGGCGACTCCGACATGTGATTGAACACGACAGCGAACAGCAGCAGTGACGCCAGCAATA
>JAYTTR010000368.1:0-5568 GCA_043744935.1 Gemmatimonadaceae bacterium | reverse complement strand
GACGCACGACATCGCGCGGTTTTACCTCGAGCACCTTGCGCGCCGTAACGTTGCCGGATGATGCAAGCAGCGTAAAGCGCCCCGGCGCATTCGCCGTGAACCGGCCCCAATCAATGATGCCAGGACCACCCGGTGCGACGGTGGTATCGTCTGGCGTGTAGGTATAACTCCACGTCATCGCCGCATCCTTCACCGGTCTACCTGCCGCATTCTTTGCGACGGCGACGAGATGAATGACATCGCCCGTGTTGATCACGTCTTCCTTGATGCCCATCGCAATGGACGTGACCGGATTTGTCGCGATCACATATCTCCGTGTGGCCGTCACACCTTCCGCTTCTGCGGTGATGGCAACCGCACCACTTCTCAGCGCGGTCACATTCCCGAAACGATCGACGGTGGCAACGGCGACATCGCTGCTGCGCCACGTCACAACAAGTCCGCTGCGCGGGCTGCCATCCGCGTGCGAACCACGGGCGGTGTGCGCGAGCGTAATGCCGGTGTACAAATGGCCGGAGTCGGGGGTAATGTCGAGTGTACTCAACGCCGGCCACGTGATGAGCACCGGAATATCCAGAGTGATCGGCCCGTTTGCACCGGCCGCCGTTGCAACTGCAGTGTACGATCCGGCCTTGTACGCTTGCACCTGACCGTTGATGAATGCGACCGCCGTACGCGGCCCGCCCACACGCACTTGCGCCTCAGGAATCAGTTTCCCTTGTGCGTCATACGCTGTGATCTTGAAGGGCTGCGTTTCGCCCGCCCGCATCGCAATGCGAGCGGGTTCAGCGACCAGCTTCGCAACGGCCGCAGGTTGCTGAGCCTGCAGGCGTGCGGCTGGCACCGATACAGCGCACGCTCCGACCACCAGCGCCGTCGTGACGAAACGGAAATTTCGCGCTACGTTCATACAGTGTTGACTCCGGTCAAATCGCGACGAGCGTCGCGAGCCAAGAACGGTCGCAGGACCGTGTCGTTTTCCTTCATGCCGGGATCAATCCCGGGGTCGAGTACGCCCATCATGTCTCGTGTTCTCGAGCAAAGCAAGTCGCACCCCGTATCACGCCCCCGTTCGACGAACCATTTACTTCGCGCGCTTACGTTGGGGGCAGCACTCACGGTGTCGAACGGCGTGCTCGCCGCACAGGAGAAAGTCGCGCCCACGGTGACGCCGGTCGTCACACCCGCCAAGCCAACGCACGACTACTGGGTCTACGTTGGTGCAGAATCGGCGGACAGAATTTATCGCGTACATTTTGGACCGGCGGGTACCGTTGTCGAACGAAGCATCGACATCGGCGAACTCGCGGCGGAGATGGAAGGACCGCATGGCCTCGCGATTTCGGCCGATGGGAAATATTTGTACATGACCACCGGCCACGGTGCCCCTGACGGCAAGTATTGGCGCTACGCACTCGGCCCGGACACGCTCGTGGGACCTGGCATTTTCCTCGGCAATTTTCCCGCGTCGATCGATGTCACTCCAGACGGACTCTACACATTTTCGGCAAATTTCAATTTGCATGGAGACATGATTCCGTCCACCGTCTCTGTCGTGTACACGCAAAACAACACCGAAGTGGCGCGCATTGTTACGTGCACCATGCCGCACGGAAGCCGCGTTGCACCCGATGGCGCGCATCAGTACTCCACGTGCATGATGGATGATCAGCTGGTAGAAATCGATACCCACCGCTTCGCGGTGTCGCGACGATTCTCGCTGGCAAAAGGGAAAGAAGCGCCGCTCGCGATCGACAATACCGGCGCCATGGGTGGCGGTCACGTCATGGCAGGGATGGAGCACGGCGCGCCGGACATGGCCGAGATGAAAGGCATGAAGGACATGAAGGACATGAAAGACATGCCGATGATGTCGGCCAAACCGAAGCCGGCGATCGGACCAACCATCGATCCCGCACAGGCGGGACGCGCCGCCATGGGCATCGAAAAGCATCCGATGGAACCGGCCAGTTGCTCACCGACATGGGCCCAACCTTCCATACAAGGCGAACGCATATTCGTTGCCTGCAACAAGGCCGACGAGATTCTTGAAATCGACACGAAGTCGTGGTCAATCGCGCGTCGATTGAAAACAGGACGCGGTGTCTACAACTTGGCCGTGACGGCCGATGGGAGGCTGCTGGTCGCCTCACTCAAGCAAGGTTCTGCCGTTGAGATCTTTGATGTAACCAGCGGAAAGAGCCTTGCCCAAATCAAAACGTCTAACACGATCGCGCACGGTGTGACACTCAGCCCAGATTCACGATACGCGTTTGTCAGTAGTGAAGGCGTCGGGGCAGCGGCCGGAAAAGTTGACGTAATCGATCTGCTGGCGTTGGTGAAGGTCGGTACCGCAGATGTCGGCCAGCAGGCCAGTGGTATCGCGTTTTGGAAAATGAGTAAGTAGCGAGCGCACATGTCCAACGCGGATGTGCTGGAATCGAACACGCGCTCGCTCTCCGACTTGCGCAGCATGATTGATGCGCTCGATCATGATCTCTTGCACACCATGGCGCGACGGATGTCGCTCGTTGCGGAAGTCGCCGCGTACAAGCGTGCGCACGGTGTACGTATTCGTGACGCGCAACGCGAGCACGATGTGATCACCGATCGTCGGCACCGCGCGGAAGAACTTGGGTTGCCCATCGGAGAAATCGAATCGATTTTTCGCGTGCTCTTGCGTTCGAGTCGCGATCATCAAGCGTCCCTGCGCGCGGAGGTGCCACTGCATGCGGAGCCGCGCACCATCGCGATTGTCGGCGGTGGCGGACAAATCGGTTCGTTGTTGGCGCGCATGTTTGGCGACCTCGGTCATCATATTCTTATCGCTGACACACGCACAGAGTTACGCGCGGCAGAAGCGGCGGCCGCGGCCGATGTCACGGTCATTAGCGTGCCAATCGACGTCACAGAGCGCGTCATCGCGGACGTTGGACCGCACGTTCGCGAAGATGCCCTGATGATGGACGTGACAAGCATTAAAGAAGCACCGGTCGCGGCCATGCTGGCGGCAACGCGCGGTAGCGTTGTTGGAACGCACCCAATGTTCGGACCGGGCGTGCACACGCTGCAAGGACAGCGTGTCGTGCTTTGTCGCGCACGTGGCGACGTGTGGGCTGATTGGCTCTCGCAAACGCTCACCGCGCGCGGGCTTGTGATTACCGAAGCAACGGCGGTGCAGCATGATCGCGCGATGTCGATCGTGCAGGTGCTCACACATTTCCAGACTCAAGTGCTGGGCCTCACACTGGCACGGCTAGGTGTGCCGCTTGAAGAAACGAAACCGTTTACATCGCCCGCCTACCTATTGGAGCTCTACGTCACAGCGCGACATTTTGCGCAGGACGCGTTGTTGTATGGGCCCATCGAAATGCGCAATCCGCGAACAAGCGACGTCACGACTGCATTCGCCGCCGCCGCGCGTGAGATTAGCGGCGTGTTGGCGAGCGGCGATCAAGTGGCGTTCACACGCGTCTTCAGCGACGTACGCGAATTCTTTGGCGACTTTACAGACGAAGCGCTCGAGCAATCGAGTTTTCTCATCGACCGGATTGTCGAGCGCATGTAGGCGCACCTACCCTGTCCAGATACGGATCACCCATCGTTGATTACCGTGCCCGTTCGACTATGCGAAACCCTGCACGCAATCCATGAAGTCCGTCACGTCACTTGACCGGCGGCACCATCGCCGTCCCGAGAAGCACTTTCCGATCGTGCATGTCGTATGCATCGCCGGCCTTGAGCAAGATGTACGGCTTCGCGCCCGCTGCGTATGGCTTCGTATTGTCATGAATGGCCACCTGCGCTTTCCCGATGATATCAAATCGATCGCCAGTCACCACAATCGCTGTCCCTTCCGACAACCCGATACCGAGTAACGTTGGAAAGCGTGCAATCACCGGGTCAAGATCATCCCAGCGATTGCGCGTGTTGATATGCTGATCGATCGCCGAACGGCGAAGAAATCCAAACCCGTTTTGATGCTCGGGTTCCGGCGCCATCATCACGTCGGCGCCGCTGATCGCACCGCGCACCAAATACGCACCCTGAATGGTCGCACCAGCCGAGCTACCACCAATCACACCACCGCGCGCCAGCACGTTGTGAAACTCGCGAAATGTGCGCGTCCCCGCATATGAATCCACGATGTTCCATTGCCGACCGCCGTTGAACCACACGCCTGTTGCATCACGCAACATGTTCGCAAATTCGTCAGTGTCCGCCACTTTCGGATCTGCCGTGTGCAGCATACGCACGTTGGTGACGCCTAACTTTCGCCACGACGCGAGCACGATTGAATCAACGTACGGAGTCAGCGATCCATCCGCTTTTCGATTACCGCCAGCGGTGGGTACGACCACAATGCGCGCGGCTGCACCGCCTGCCATCGCAATGAATTTCTCAGAGATGCCGGTGCCTTCGAGATTACCGCCGCCAACAATAACGAGCGAACCGTTGGTGGGTCCGTACTCGGGTATCGTACCGGCACTCACCACGGCAGGACGCAACTGCGCGACGACGACGAACACGAGCGGGGATGCAATGGTCATCGCAACGGCGGCGCACACCGCGCGAAGACCGCCGTACGGTGAGGTGCAGAACCAACGCGGACGAGTCATGGGTCAAACGATGAAAGAAACCTGCCGGGAGACACTAGCACGAACATACTGCACGAACCTTGTCACGGAACCATCTCGCCGCCATCCTCTATTTGCCTGTTGTGCTTCAACACCCAAACTCTCCTTGCATGCCCGGCACTCTCGAAAATATCTGGATCAAGCGCGCCAAACGCGGATCGATGGATGCCACGTTACTCGCGTCGTTACGCGCGGACCGCGGTTTGGTTGGCAATGCGAATCAGGGGGGACGTCGACAGGTCACCATCCTCGAAGCCGAGCGTTGGAGTGCGCATACGAACGCACTCGGCACCACGCTGGATCCGTCGATGCGCCGCGCGAATTTGTTGGTGCGCGGGGTCACGTTGTCCAACTCGCGAGGTCGCGTGTTACGCATTGGTACGGTGCGCGTGCGTATTGCGGGCGAGACGAAGCCGTGCCATCAGATGGACGAGGTCCACGACGGCTTGCAAGCGGTCATGCGTGATGATTGGGGCGGCGGTGCGTTTGCAATGGTGCTGAACGACGGCGCGATTGCCGTAGGCGATGCCGTGGCGTGGGAAGTAGACGACGCTAGCGCGACGTCGTGAGACGGTCTCGCATGTCCCCTCGCACCGGAATCCGTGCGCGACTTCGAGCCGCCGAAGACCGCGTCTTTTCGCTTGCGACTGAAGCCGAGTATCAGTTGAAACTGGCGCCGCGTACAACGCGCATATTGCCGACGGCATTCGATCGACGAGTTTTGCGCACTGTGGTTGTCGCACTACCGCTGTTGTTGGGAACGTTCGCCATCGGATCGCGCCGAGTGCGCATGCAGGTATTGTTTGGCCTCATTGTGGTGATGTGCGTGGCGTTCGCCGTGTACATACTGGCCGACGCGCTGCCCGGGATCCGGCGGAAGGGAAAGCCATAGCGTTCGGCAAAAATGTGTCAAGGAAGGCCGAGCGGGGTA
>JAYTTR010000367.1:0-5578 GCA_043744935.1 Gemmatimonadaceae bacterium | reverse complement strand
GGGGCATTCTTGGCGCACTGATCATGCGCGGTTTGATGATTGCGTCCGGGGCACTTCTGATCGCGCGCTTTCACTGGATCGTGTATGTGTTTGGCGCGTTTCTCGTGTTCACAGGCATCCGGATGGCCTTCGGCGGCGACGCCGCGGTTGAGCCAGAAACGAATCCGGTACTGCGCCTTGTGCGACGCGTCCTTCCGATCAGCACACACTCCAATAGTCACCATTTCTTTGTTCGTGCACCGCTCGCGCCCAATGGAGTCGTGCGGCTGATGGCAACACCGCTCTTTGTCGTGCTGATCTTGGTCGAAACGACAGACGTTGTCTTCGCACTCGATTCGATTCCAGCAATTTTTGGCGTCACCAAGAATCCGTTTCTTGTCTACTCATCAAACGTGTTCGCCATTCTTGGATTACGCTCGTTGTACTTCGTGTTGGCGGGCGTCATCGGGAAATTTCATTTGCTAAAATACGGACTCGCGCTGGTGTTAGCGTTTGTTGGCGTGAAGATGCTGCTCGAGGCGGTGTATCCGATTGCCATCGGCCCGTCGCTCGCAATTGTTGCGGGTGTTCTCGCGCTCAGCGTGGTGCTGTCGCTGCTGATTGCACCGAAGCCGGGCGCACCGAGCGCGCCATCGCCAGGAAGTTGACTAACAACGTTTTCCCGTGCTCGGTGAGGATCGACTCGGGATGAAACTGTACGCCCCACACCGGATGTACGCGGTGCCGCATGGCATGAATTTCGTCCGGAGCGTCTTCGGCAACGGCCGTGATCTCCAGCACCGACGGCAACGTTGCACGCTCGACGATCAGTGAGTGATACCGCATCACGGCGAACGGTGACGGTACGTCAGCGAACAGACCTGTGCCATTGTGCACGATGCGCGAGCGCTTGCCATGCATGACGCGCGACGCACGAACGACACGACCACCGTATGCTTCGCCCATCGCCTGGTGCCCCAGGCACACCCCAAGCATTGGAATGTCCGCACCAAGCTGCCGAATGACCTCGACGGAAATCCCGGCCTCTGCTGGCGTGCAGGGCCCGGGTGATATGACGATGGCGGACGGCGACATGCGCTGTACATCATCGACGGTGATTACATCGTTGCGACGGACTTCGATGAGTTCACCGAGTTCGCCGAAATACTGCACCAAATTGTACGTAAACGAGTCGTAGTTATCGATAACCAGCAGCATGACGTCGATCAGGGGCGCGGGTGAAATTGACGATGCACACTTCGAAGATACTCGCGATCCACGTGTGTGTAGATCTGTGTCGTCGCAATATCGGCGTGGCCCAACATTTCCTGCACGGCGCGCAGGTCAGCGCCCCCCTCCAGCAAGTGCGTCGCGAACGAGTGGCGAAGCGTGTGCGGGGAAACGGCGCGTTCGATGCCCGCCATGGTGACGTATTTTCGAAGGATTTTCCAGGCGCCCATGCGGGAAAGCGGCGCGCCGTTCGCATTCAAAAACAGGTGACCGCGCCCATTGCCGCGTTCGAGCACCGGACGTAGTTCGCGCACGTAGACGGCCACCGCACCAATTGCTGACCGGCCGATTTGAACCAGTCGCTCTTTGCTGCCTTTGCCGAACACGCGCACCAACCCTTCCTCCAAAAGCACATCCTTCACGGCAAGGCCAATCCATTCGGAAACACGAAGACCCGCTCCATACGCCAGCTCAAGCATGGCGCGGTCGCGAAACGCCAACTTTTCATCGAGCCCCGGAGCCGCGAGCAGTCGTGTGACTTCGTCCACGTTGAGGACTTCGGGTAACGTGCGCCACCGCTGCGGCGAGTCCAGTCGCTCTGTTGGATCATGCGCGACAACTCCTTCTGCGAGCATGACACGAAACCAAGTGCGCAGAGCAGAAATATTGCGACGTATGGATGTGCCGGCGAGCCCAAGGTCTTTCAGGTGATACACGAACTCACGCAAAACAGCCGGCGTAATCGCCGATGCGCGCTCGACGCCTTGCGTACGCATAAACACTGCGCATCGAATCACATCACGACGGTACGCTTCGATGGTGCGAGGGGACGCGCCCTCCTCAAGTGTCAGCGCGTCTTCGAACACGCGCAGATGAAAGGCGGTTTCCATCGCGGTCGTATCCTCGACCGTACTCATCGCTCGCTCCGTGCGCGCGCGTGTGTGCGCAGCATGAACCATACGATCCCGATGACGAGTACGCACACGACCGCAATGCTGATCACGCGTTGTTGATCTGCGATTCGTGCCAACAACGCATCGGCATTTGCACCGGCGCGAAACGCAAACCAACAAACCACCCCGTACCATGCACCTGAGGCGATGGTCTTTGCAATCGCGGCGCGCACCGCGCCAATGCCAATCGCGCCAGCAACCGGCGGGACCACCGCACGAACCGCGGGAAGGAATCGACTGATCACGACGGCCCAAAGTCCATGCTTGTGAAATCGATCAACAAACTGCGCGGTTGTCGCGGGTGAGAAGACTGTCGGAAATTTCCGCGTCAGCCGGGGCATACCGTATCTTTTACCAATCGAATACATGAGCATGGCGCCGGCGATATTGCCAATCATCGTCGCGCCCCACGCGCCGAGTGCTGTGCCATGACCGCGCGCCGCAACAAAAGCGCCCAATGCCACAACCGTATCAGCCGGCAATGGCGGAAATACATTTTCGGCGAACGCTGCAAGCAATATGGCCGCGTACAGCAACGGCTCAGGCAACGTGCCAAGCCAATTCAGCAGATCATGCACGAACCACTGTGGCTACGGCCATGACTGCGAGTCCTTCGCCGCGTCCGATCCACCCCATACCTTCATTCGTTTTTCCTTTGACACTTACCTGCTCCACGGCGATGCCGAGTGTTGCGCTCAGTCGCTCTCGAATAGATGCACGCTGCGGACCAATCTTTGGTTGCTGTGCGATCACCGTAATGTCGACATTCCCAACTTGCCATCCCGCCGTGCGTAGCCGTACGTGCGCTGCTTGCAGCATAAGCATTGAGTCTTTGTCCTTGTTCACGACGTCTGTGTCCGGAAACATTTCGCCGATGTCGCCGAAGCCGACCGCGCCGAGGAGCGCATCCGTGACCGCGTGACAAATCGCGTCACCGTCGGAATGTCCATCGCAGTGAAAGTCGGAGGGGATATCGATGCCGCCTAATCGCATAGGACCGCCAGGCGCGAAGCGATGCGAGTCGTACCCGATGCCAGTTCGAACGGCGGTGCGCATTTCATTCATGTATCACGCAGCACAAGTCGCGAGGTCGTTCGCCGGTAGTGCTTCGACGATCGAGTAGTCTTGACGACGACGCGCGGGTGTGAACCCAGCGTCGCGAATTAATGCTTCGAGCTCGGTGACCGTCGTGCGATGTGTCGTGTTTGCGGCGGAGACCACGTTCTCTTCGATCATTAACGATCCGAAGTCGTTGCACCCATAGCGCAGCGCCATCTGACCAACCTTCATACCCATCGTCACCCAGCTGGATTGCAAGTTGGGTACGTTGTCGAGCACAATGCGAGCGAGCGCTACGTTTCGCAGATACGTGATTGCATCACTTTTCGGCATGTGCGACATCGACGGTGTGTTTTCCGGCTGCAAGGGCCAGCAGATGAATGCAGTGAAGCCGCCCGTCCGCGCCTGCACCTCACGCACGCGCTGCAGATGTTCAATCCGCTCCGCGAGTGTTTCCCCGATCCCGTACATCATCGTCACCGACGTTTTCATGCCCTCGTTATGCGCGAGCTCCATGATTTCAAGCCAGCGATCTGCGCCGGCTTTTTTCGGCGCCGCAATGTCGCGCACGCGCTGCACGAGGATCTCACCACCACCGCCCGGAATCGAATCCAGTCCAGCCGCTCTCAACTCGCGAATGACGTCACGCGCATCCATGCGAAATCGCGTCGAGAAAAAATCGACTTCGCTCGGAGAGAATCCGTGAATGTGTATGGGATGATACTGTTTGATGTAGCGCATGAGATCGAGATACCATTCGAACGGGATATACGGATTGTGCCCGCCTTGAATGAGAATCTGTACGCCACCAAGTAATTTCGTTTCTTCAATTTTTTCGCCGATCTGCTCGAATGAGAGCGTGTACCCCTCGTTGTGTTTTGGCCGTCGGTAGAATGCACAAAACCCGCAGTCTGCGACACAGACGTTGGTATAATTGATGTTCCGGTCGACGATGTACGTGACGACGTTTTCCGGATGCAGCGCTTCGCGAACGCGGTCGGCTTCAAGTCCGAGCTCAAGGAGCGGTGCGTGGGTGTAGAAGTCGAGAAGATCGCGCATGGATAGCGGCTCAGGCTGCAGGAAGAAACGCCAACGCGCCGTCGGGCACGCGTCCCGCGAGTACCAACCGACGAAAGAATTCGGTCAGACCGGCGAGGTGCGGATATGACAATCGATAGTCCAAGCCCGAGAAATACTCAGCGCAGGCTTGTCGCGATACACCACTCGCGAGTGAGGCTTGTGCGGACAACAGATCGAGGTGTTCAAGTCCCCAATCACGCGACGCAATGAGCGACGCGTGGGCGGAGAGCGCTGCGTGCACAGGTGTGGTTCGCTGGGCGACCCACACCGCGAAAACAAACGGCAGTCCCGTCCAAGATTTCCATGCATCGCCGAGATCAATGCGGTACGGATAGCGTTCGGCAAAAATGCCACCGCGATTCGCGTTATCGAAAAGCCGAAGTGCAGCATCACCGATCACCAGCCGCGCTTCGTGCGGCTCCTCATCAAAACGGTCGACGTCCGCAAGCTCTGCGTCCCCCAGCACAAACTCTGGCCGCGCGTGCCACACGTGCTCGAACAAGAGTTCGAGCAGCGCGACACTGGTCATCGAGCTGCGGCTCACCAACACACGCTGCCCGGTCAGCTCGCGTGGTGCGCGTCGCGAAAAGAGGAGCACACTGCGTACCGGTCCATCGCTCGTGATGCCCAATTCAGGCAGCAGCAGATACCGCTGCGCATCACGCGCGTATTCTACCGCAGAGACGACGCTGACATCGAGCTCGCCATGTGCCATCAACCGATTCAGCACGGTTGGAATACCATCAATGAGCGCGCCACTCAGTGGCACGACGCCTCGATCGATCCCGCCATAAACGGGATAGCAGTTGATGTACGGGATGCGTCCGACGCGCAACATTGATGTCGTTTTCAGATCGTTCCTGCGCCGGCCAACACGTCCTGTACGCTATCGGCCGTTTCGTGCTCGTCAAATTCGCGTAGCACGTTATAAAACGAATCGCGCTCGGCCGGTTTCTTTCCAGCGCCGCGAATGAGCGTCAGCAGTTCCGGTAGCGTCATGCCTTGCGGCGTGTGAGCACCGACGGCGTGATAGATCTTTTCGCGCACCACGGTACCTTCAATGTCGTTCACGCCGAAGTGCAGCGCGATTTGTGACACCGCCGACGTCACCATGATCCAATGTGATTTGATGTGCACGAAGTTATCGAGGAACAGCCGACCAACGGCGAGATTGCGCAGATCATCGAAGCCCGTCGAGGCAATGCCTTCCCGACCCAACGTTTTCCCAAGCTCGTTGTCGTCGGGATGATACGACAGCGGAATATAGGCTAAAAAGC
>JAYTTR010000366.1:0-5635 GCA_043744935.1 Gemmatimonadaceae bacterium | reverse complement strand
ACTTTGCGCTCACGAACAACCGATCATCCGTAGCGCCCGACGGAATCCACGACGTCACATGTGCACCATCATGATGCACGGTCACGCGCGCTCCATCATCGCTCGTCAACGTGACGATGGCGTTTTCGTCGTGCGATGCACTATTCATGTCAACGCGAAATGCGGATTGAAAATGACGCCGAACACGTTGCCGAACGGATCGCGCACCGATCCGATGCGAATGCCCTCTCCGACATCTTGTACCGGCTCGTGCTCCGTCGCACCAAGCGTAAGCAAGCGCGCGTGACTCGCATCGGCATCACGAACGCCCCAATACGCGACGCCAGCATCATCACTCCGCACCGCGGACACATCGGCGGGAATGAGTCCGAGTTCGTATCCCCCAACGTTGAAGCCGACGTAAAACGGTTCGTCGAAATACGGATCAGTACCGAGCGCGATAACGTACCACGCCTTCGCCGTCACGAGATCGCGTACGCGATACCCTGCCGTTCGAAGCCCGAGAAAGTGTGCTGTGCTCACGCTACAGCTCCCAACCTTTTCGATAAACGCGCGTGAGCAACGCATTCGCTTCCGGGATATTGGTCACCTTCATGTTTGCCCCGTCGTAATACAGTTTGCGTCCTTGTCCAGTTTTCAACGCGACGATGCCAAGCAACATGGTCTCGGTAAGTTTTGCTGCGTATTCAAATGGTGAACTGACAGGCACTTCACCTTTGCACGCGGCAATCCAGTTGTGTTCATGCGGCATATCAACGCGCGCAAATGTTTTCGGAATGCGTGCGGCCGTCTTGGCGATCGCTTCTGGATAGACCGTTGGTTCGTTGCCGTACGTGCTGTAGGTGAGAATACCCTTCTCGCCGATGAACACACCTCCGCCACCGTCACCGCGTGGCAAGACCACGTCGTCGGGCAAATGCGGCGGACGCGGCGGCATCAATCCACCGTCGTACCAATAGAGTTTCACCGGCGGTTGCGATCCACGCGCCGCAAATTCGTATTGCACCAACGTTGCCATGGGATATGTCGACGGATTGTTCGCGTTCCCACCCCACGGACTCGACGACGCAGAAATACTCGTGGGATAGTCGAGACCAAGCGCCCAAAACGGTTGATCGATAAGATGCGCACCCATATCCCCGATCGCCCCGACACCGAAGTCCGTCCATCCGCGCCAACTGAATGGATGGTACGCGGGGTGATACGGAATTTCCTGCGCTGCTCCAAGATAGAGATCCCACTCGAGCCCTTGCGGAGGCGCCTGTTGCGTTGACGTCATCGCCGCGAGTGTCGCACGATCAACAGTGCGTTGATTCCACTGGCGCGGCGGTGTTGGACCGGGCCATGGTGGTGGCGCCGCTGCTGGTGTTGCGCTGGTTGCCGGAGGAGCAGCCACGGCTGGTGCGGTATTCGGATTCGTCGGCCGCGGAATGCCTTGCGCCCAATATCCAACTGGACGATCCGTCCACACGTGCACCTCATGCACGTTGCCAATCACGCCCGATGCGATGATCTCGTTGATGCGACGCGTGCCCTCTGACGAATGGCCCTGATTGCCCATTTGCGTGACGACGCCCATCTCGCGCGCTGTCTTGGCTAACAAGCGTGCTTCGTATACGGAATACGTAAGTGGCTTTTGCACATACACGTGTTTCTTGAGCGACATCGCGCGATAAGCGATGGACGCATGCATGTGATCGGGCGTTGCTACAAGCACCGCGTCAATATTTTTTTGCTGCGCGAGCATCACGCGAAAGTCACTGTATTTCGCCGCCTTGGTGTACGCCTCCGACAACGCAATAGCACTCGCCGTTGGTTGACCTTTTGCCGGATGCATGCGGCCCCAGATTCCACGCTCGACGTATGGAAAGTCGACATCGCAGACGGCCACGATATTCTCGCCGGTCATCATGGCCATGTTACTCATCCCCATGCCGCCAATCCCCACACAGGCGATGTTAAGTTTCGCGCTCGGTACGTGTGTGCCTGGTGTGCATATGCCCGGTGCATCAAGCATATGGCGCGGTACCATCATCGCGCCGACAGCGAGCTTCGTCGAGTCGCCAACGAAGTCGCGGCGAGAGTATTTGGACATGTGATGATCGACGATGAGTGTGAGGTGAGATCAACAACCTGACGTGAACCAGGTGCAATAGTTAGAGGCGCGTCGCGTGGCGCCAATGCTCGGCGATCAATGCATGTCCGGCAGCGGTTGGGTGCACACCGTCTGCCGCCCAATACGCAGGCCCAGTGCCCTTTGCCGCAACATCAAACGGTTGTTGCAACGGCACCCACGTGGCGGATGCGGCTGCTGCTACGCGCGCGGCGGCCGCACGACGATCATCAAAAAAGGGGAACCAGCTTGCGTCCACGGCACCAAGCCGGAGCACAAAAGGTTCGAGCACAACCAGTCGCACGGTTGGCAGCGCTGCGCGTGTGCGCGCAAGGAGGGCGGCGAGCTGCATTTCGTAGTCGGCCGTCGTACCCGTATAGCCGTTCGTCTTCGTGTGCCAAAAGTCATTCACGCCGACAAGCACGCTGAGCACATGCGGCTTGATGGCAAGGGCATCCACCGCCCACCGCGCGTCGAGATCAGGCACCTTGTTGCCGCTGACGCCGCGGTTGTAAAACTGCCAGCCAGCGAGTGGCTGCGATTCGAGTAACGCGGCCGCAATGAGCAGCGGATAGCCGTTGCCGAGTGCGGCTGTTGCGTTGACCTTGAGATTGGTGCGACTGCGTCCAGCATCCGTAATCGAATCGCCTTGGAACAGCACAACCTGACCGTCCGGTGCAGCCTTGCGACTGCTACTGCGCGTGCTACTGCGCGTGCTACTCGAAGGCGTCTGGAGTGGCGCGCACGCTGCGACAGCGGCTGAGGCCGCGCTAAGCGTCAGAAATCGACGGCGAGAGAGCGGGTCGGTCATGGATGTTGGCATCGAGTGGACGGGGTTGCTCCGGCGTGATGATGTAACCCTCGTGCCACGCGCCGTCGAGACGGAATGGTGGTTCGCCGTGCCATTTGACGCGATTCATTTCGCCACGCTCCCACCAAACACCCGCCAGGCCCGCAACCAGCGCCTGCAGCTCATCGTGGTTCGGCGCTCGGTCAATGTGAAGCGCAGCCAGGCCTTGTAGTCGAACAAGCGCGTCCGCCACCTCACGACGTTGATCACGACTGCGCTGCTTTCCCGCCAATGGCGGAAGGCCAAGCCTACGCCAAGCGGCCGTAGGGAACGTTTCGCTGATCACACGAGCGTCACTACGCGGCGCACCGCGGGCGACGTCGTCCATGCTCGGCAACGCCCATCCGCGCGCGGTCAGCAACTCAAACAGCGCGATCGAAAAAAGCGTGAATGCCAGATACGGACGCGGCTTCACACCGTCGGGCGATAGTCCAGTCTTCCCAGGCGTGTGTAATGCACGTTCGCTGTGTCGCGCGTGCCGCTCGCTGCTGGTTGGGGATTTCCATCCAAGCGGTCCATCAATGAGCAAACACCGCACGTCGTTTTCGCGCGCGGTGTCGTCGAGCCAGTGTGCGAGCGTCTCGACCGTTGGCGTTCCCGATAACGGAACGGCGATGAGCCGCGCGTTGATCGCCCCATCTGCCGCATCCTGCAGCAGCGCCACGCCTATGTCTGCATATCGCATGTACGCAAGATCAACAGAGAGCGTGGCCACTAAAAGCGCATGAGTCTCGCCGGCGTGACGCGCGCCGGATCACCAACGTATGCCCACCGGACGTTCGTCATGTACTTTACCGCCGCTTGACGAATGTCATCCGGCGTCACTGCGCGCAGATCGTCCACAAAATGTGCCGCGCGACGAAAGTCACCCTGATACAATTGTGCGCGCGCGAGCAAGTTGGCTTGGTCGGCATTGGTTTCGTTGTCGAGATAGTAGTTCACGATGAACTGTTGCACCAATCGCTCAAGTCCATCGGTCGTGATGGTGCCGGTACTGAGATCCTGAATTTGTTGGCGCATGATCGCGAGCACATCGTCTGGCGATGTTGTGGTCACATACAGTCCGCCCAAGGCAAACGCGCGTTCGACAAACGCCGCGTTCACTTCGTACGACAAGTTGCGACGACCGCGAACTTCGGCAAACAATCGGCCAGACAATACCGCAGCCGCGAGCCGAAGCGCCGTATAGTCTTTTGAAGTCGCAGGCGGCCCTGTGTAATAGCCTTGCAGATAGTTTGTGGGCAGCGTGCGTTTGGCAATCGTGTACGCGGTGGGCAACGTTGCTGGTGGCGGTGGCGGCGTCCACGCGTAGCTCCCTCGCGACAAGCGCCCAATCGATTCGCGGACCAGTTTTTCCACGCGCGTGCGCGACACGTTGCCCACCACCACCAGCACCATGCGCGACGTAACCATCTGCTGCGTTTGGTACGCGCGCAAATCGCCGACCGTCAATTTGGTTAAAGAGGTGGTGGTACCAATGGGATCCAGCGCATACGGATGCCCAACAAACGTGATGCTATCGGCGAGGTTATCAAGCAGCGCATCGGGGCTGTCATTCTTTTGCTTGAGCGCCGTGAGAAACTGATCACGCACTAATTCAACGTCAGCCGCGTCTAGCCGTGGCGCGATCACGCGATCAGCTAAAATCGCCCACGTTGAATCAAATCCAGGCACGGTTGATCGCAGTGCGATGGTCGTCCAATCCAACCCCGCACTCACACCGATCGCGCTGCCTAGACGGGCCATCTTCGCGCGCAGCATATCGCGCGGATATTTCTGTGTTCCCCGTTCGCTCACCTCGAGTAAAAACGATTCGGTGCCCTGCGTTTGCGGTGTAAACTGTCGGACGCCGCCGAGTAGATACAAATTTGCCGCGACGACATTGTTGGCCGTCACGCGACGCAGGATGACCGGAATACCACTGACGTCGAATCGCGACGTCAGCGAATCGTCACCCATCACGGCTGGAGAGAGCGGTGCCTCCACCACAGGCATGAGTACAGGGCGAATAGTCGGCACGCGCTTCGCCGTTCCTTGCGCCGCGATGGTCGAAGCACTGAATGCAAACACCAGCCCACCCCACGCCGCACACGCGCTCATGGCACCCGCGCTCATGGCACGCGCGCTCACGGACGCACCGTTGGCATCTTGGCCGGCGTGAGTAACTCCGCGTCTGTGAGACCGAGACTTTTCCGCGCCTCTGGCGAAAGCAACACGCTGGTCAATCGCGGCTTGCCGGCAATGTACGTGCTGGTGTAGCGCATCAAATCTGTTATGCGTTGTTGCGCCATTTGATCGGTGTAGCCCATGAAATAGTCGAGGTTCGCAACACTCCACCAGAAGCCGATCGTATGCGCAATTTCGGATGCCTTCTCAATACCAAACGCGCTCGTGACGGTGCGTGACGTCTTCACTGCTTCAAGCTCCGTGGTGGTGATGTACGTCGGATCAGTAAAACGCGCGATCTCTTTCTCTAACGCCGCCAAAGCGGGCCGCAACTTTTCTGGTGTTGTTTGCCCACTGATCGAAATTGGGCCCACTTGATTGAGCGTGTAATAATTCAGGCCCACACCTTGCCACAAGCCGCTATCCACCAGGTGCTTTTGAAACGTGGAGCCCGGCGCGTTCAACGCATCGCTGAAGACGTCAGCCGCATAAGTTGCCGCCGGATC
>JAYTTR010000365.1:0-5668 GCA_043744935.1 Gemmatimonadaceae bacterium | reverse complement strand
GAATGCCGGTAATCGCCCAGATGTCATTGAAGTTCACCTCGGACACAAGCATGTACACGAGCGCGTCGTTGGGCCCAGTGCTGTCGACGGGTACGATGACTTCACGCTCCGCCACGCTGGGCATGCCGTGCACTGGCGCACCAGTCACTTCGTCGCGCACGACGCCCATTCCAAACTGCCACGATGGGATTGCGGTAAAGCCGGGATAAAACGGCGCACCGACCGGTAATAATTGTCTTGAAGCGATAAGCTCGGCGCGACGCTCGCGATCGAACGGAGAGCGACGACGCGTTGGCAATGGTGCACTTCGTCGATCAAAAAACGCTTTGATGCCGTGCTTGCCACCATCTGGATCGACGACCGCTTCGGCGAAGAGGCGCGCCTCGCGCGCCAGCCCCGCGGCAAGGCCTTCGGTCCAACCCGCACGCACGGCATCGAGTATGCGGGCCGTTGCCCGGCCTCGTCCGACACGCTCCGCTTGCTGCAAAAGGCGCACAATGGCGGGCATCGCGAACATCTCGTCCACGTCCACATGCCCGGGCTGCTCCCACGCTACGCGCCGTGCTTGCACCATGCGAAAGCGCTTCGCCAATGCACTCGCGTCATCATCGACAAACGCGCGCGCCAGCGCAGATGCACGGGACAGTACATCGTCGCTGCCGTCGATCACTTCATCGACAATGCCGTTCGAGAATGCTTCCTCGGCGGTGAGCTGTCGTCCACCTAAAATCACTTCCATTGCCGTCACGAAGCCCTCGTGTCCGTCGCGATCCGTGAGCAGTCGCGTGAGCCGCTGCGTTCCACCGTAGCCCGGCAACAAATGAAGACGAATTTCCGGCTGTCCAAATACCGCCGCGTGTTCGGCGATTCTGTAGTGACAGGCAAGCGCGAACTCGAGACCGCCGCCAAGAGCCACGCCGTTGATCGCGGCGATGCACGGTTTTTGCATCCGTTCGATCATGCGAAATGCCAAGTGCGCAACGTTCGGCAGCGGCAGTGCTTGCTCCACCGTTTGCATTTCATCAAGTAACTGTCGAATGTCCGCGCCGGCCACGAACGACGACGTGCCGCTGCCGGTGAAGATCACGGCACGCACATCCTCCTGTCGCGAGAGGTGTTCGACCACCGTACATAATTCGTCAAGCGCACGCTCGTTTAACGCGTTCACCGGCGGGTTCATCACCGTGACCACCGCGATGCGCGCACCTGCTCGAACCGTATGGTAATGCACACGAAAATAGCGCCAGTACGACAAAATCTGTTGTGACTCACTGATGCGTTGCAACACGCGCCAAGCCTCAATTACCCGCGATAGCTCCGCGATCGATTCTGGATTACGCAGCGTCGTGGTATCACCCACGGGCTGCTCTTCCACCAGCGAGCGCACCATACGCCGCACGTATTTCCCGCTGCGCGTTTCTGGAAATTGCGGCACTTCCAAGAATGCTTCCGGCACGGCAACAGCACCCTTTTCTTGTCTGACCAACTCGGTGAGCCGTCGACGATCTTCCATGGTGATGCGACGACCCGGTGCCGCCGTCACGAACGCAAGCGGGGTCAGCCCTTTCTCTTTGTGCGGAGCACCGATCACAATGACGTTGCCCACCGGAGAATCAGGGTTGATTTGTTTATCGCGTAAAATCGCGCCTTCGATTTCCTCCGTGCCCATGCGATGACCAGACACGTTAATCACGTCATCACTGCGACCGTGCAGAGAGAAACTGCCATCCGCATAACGGATAGCAACATCGCCTTGCGTGTAGGCCCAAGTGTTCTGCCAACGCGACCAATACGTACTCCGATAGCGATCTGCATCGCCGCGCCATTCCTTCGCTATATGGGTGCCTTCTACCGCGAAGTGCGCGACGTCACCCCAAATGGTGCGCGCCAGGTACGGATACGGCGCGGCAATAATGATCTCCCCTTTTTCACCGTCTTCCGCTCGACGCCACGGCAAACGTCCATCAGACTGCACGCCGCCATCTGGCATCCAAACGTCCCCGGCAATCCACGGCAATGGATACGTGTGCGCATCTGATCGTAGCGGAAAATCATTGTTGCCATAAAAGTGCGTCCAGACGATACCACCGTGCTCCGTGGCCCAATATGAGTTGATGTACCATGCGGTCATCAACTCCATTCCAAATGCCTGCACAGCGTGCGACACCGGCTCGGCACAAAACGTGGCAACGCGTAACGAGGTCAAATTGTAGCGACGTACGTCTTCCGAATTTTGCGGATCAGACATCACGGCCTTCAGGAACGTGACGCCGGCCTTAAAGATGGTGACACCATACCGTTCAATGATCGAAGCAAACCGACCCGCGCTTGGAAAAACGGGCGCGCCTTCTGCGAGGACAGACGTCACACGCGTTGTGAGCGCAGCGCAAATCATATAGCTCTGCCCAGTGATCCACCCAGGGTCAGCGACGACGTACATCACATCACCAGGACGCGCATCAAACGACACACGCATCGTGCTCGCGACACCGGCGACGTAGCCGCCGTGCACGTGTACGACGCCTTTCGGTTTGCCAGTTGAACCAGACGTGTAAATAAAGAACAATGGGAATTCGGCGTCGACCGGAACCGGCGTGGAAGACGCCCACACCGCTCGTACGCACGTCGCGTCGTCGAGTGCCAGTACATCACTGATGGATGAGACATCAATGCCCGCGCTGCGCGCTGCGGCAACCAGCACGAGATCCGCGTCGGCAAGTATGTCGTGCGCCCACACATCTCGATCGGAGCGCCAGGGTACGTCTACTTGCGCGGTATGACGCACAACGATCACGCGCTCAACCCGACTCTGTACGTCGACGAGCGCTCGCGCCACGGTTGTTCTGACGCGACTCGCCGCCGCTGCATCGAGCGAGCCGGATTCCGTTAGCGTCGCGAGCGCACGACCGATCCCGCGCATCACATCGCTGCGCTCAACAGTGATCTCTCCGGCAATCGCTTTCGCCGCTTCCGCCACGAGGCTTGCCGCATCGCTGCTGGACACTTGTAGCGTTTGCAGTGCCACCTCGACGGCGCGAATCGCTTGATCCGTTGCGATGTACCGGTCAAGCGCAGGATCGGTATATGCCGCCTTGAACGGAATGATCTGCGCGTTGCGATACCCACCGTCGGCCGTAATCACGACGCGTGCACCAGCATCGTACACGCGATCCGCTAACGTTTTGTCAGAGAAACCTCCGAACACTGGTGTGTAAATGATACCGAGTCGCTTTGCGGCTTCAGTCCACGCCACTTGTTCAGGAATGTTGGGTAAATTCAGTGCAATACGGTCACCCATTTTGAGGCCGACTGCCCGCAGTGCAATGGCGCAACGCGCGACGTCGACGAGGAGACGCTTGCGTGAGATCGCATACGCCACCACGGGCCCGCCGCGCCCGTTGTCACGAGACTGGTCCCACCGATCCCCTTCGACCAGCAATGCGGTTTCATCGCCGTGCCCGGCGAGCACATGCCGATCCACTTCATTGAAACACGCGTTGGTCAGAGCGCCTGCGAACCATCGATACAGCGGTGCATCGTCATCATCAAACGCACGCACCCACGGGCGAAACGCGCTTGGATACGTGGCCGTGATGCCAGCGCCGTTAGCTGCATCATATCCGCGCCACATATCGTCAGCTCCAAGCGAAATCCACGCGTTGAGCGTCGGGTCTAGCCAATGAATTTCGCGTGCCGCTATATCGCCGTGGAACGCACCAGGATCGCGATTGCATGCCGCGCGCATTTGCTCCCACTCGGCTCGCGTACGTATCGGATTGAATGCGGCCGACATCGAAACGATTGGCGGTGCCGACATAGCGGTGTCTCGTGCGGGGCAAGGGAAGCCACGACGCAAAGACGGCCACAGCCAACTGGCCGCAATGCACGCAAACGGCAGCGCGTCGTGACGCGGAGCTCAGTCGCTAGCAAACGACCGAGATGGATATCCTGGAATACTGCGAGTGGCTACGCTACCACGGCCTACTGCACGCTACTTCGGGCTAACGCATCGCCGATGTAATCGTTTCCGCGAGCTCGTTGTCCGTCATATGGTCATCCCAACCGGGCGCGAGGAGAACAATGACACGCTCTGCACCTGAGTTGCACTCGATGGCAACTACTTCCGTCGGGCTCGCGGCGGCGGCGGCCCGATAGTCCGCCGGCACCACTGGCATTTCCAGACAGATCCAGGAAATACCGCGCGCATCCCGTAGTGTTCGCATAGAATCTCATAAAAAGGTACCCGGAGTGGGGCTTGAACCCACACAGCCTTGCGGCCAAGGGATTTTAAGTCCCTCGCGTCTGCCAGTTTCGCCATCCGGGTGCAGCAGTCGCTCCCACTGGTGTGCTACGCGAACGACAACGGGAACGCCGAGGCGCTCCCGTCATCATCATCGCATGCTGCCCAAAGAGCGGGAAACGGGACTCGAACCCGCGACCCCAACCTTGGCAAGGTTGTGCTCTACCAACTGAGCTATTCCCGCGTGCTGCGCAAGCTATCGACGTCGATCCTCCTATACAAGCGCGCGCTATCCACGCAGGCCGAGCGCGTGTGCTGCGTACCACAGGGTATGCGCGAGCAGTCCGGCCAATGCCGCATCGCCCCCGTTGCCCACCGCTCGACCGTCCGCATCGACGAATTCCGCCGCAATACCGTTGTCTAACGGTGCGCGACGCAGCCATGTGAGAACTTCCGCGGCGTCCGGGCCAAGGAGTCGCGCGAGTTGTGGCAAGAGCGCGCCTGGTTGGTCGGTAGACGTCGTAACGGCGCGCACCGACCGACGGTACAACGAATCGTCACGATCCAGTGCTTCGTACAGAGGGAGCCACAGCAGTGAGCCCACGGGATCATCGTCCAGGGACGCTCCGCCGGCGAGGTCTACCGCTGCGGCAAGTCGCGCCTTTCCGCCACGATCAACGGCGAAGTGACGAAGTAATGCCGCGCGAACTGCCGCCGGATCTTCCACTGCGGCGGCCGCCTCTTCATCGAGCGTACGCTTGAACACATCGAGCGCTAACGCGACCACCGCGTTGCCGTGCAACGTGAACGGGAATGGTGCGGGTGCACCAGACGGCATCACTTCTGTCGAATAAAGCGGGATGCGCTCGTCGCGCCGCGCCGCAATGTCATCGGCCGCGAGATACAGTGTATCCGCAACAACAGGTTCTTCGACAATCTGCTCATCATTCGAGCCGCGAATGTAGCGATCGACGGCAATCGCATACGCGGCCGGGCCTTCGAGCGTAAAACCCGGTTGGAAGAGTGTACCGTCCATATAGTGCACACCCTGACCCGGCGCATACCCATGCAACTCACAGGCGCGCACCAGTAATTCGCGCGCTAACCCTGTGTCGGCGAGTTGCACGGCCGGCAGTGTCCACATGAGCGCTTCCCAATCGCGCACGGTGCATCCCGCGTTATGCCACGGCGCACGCGAACGCACGAGATAGTAGTGCGCGTCGTCCAACGCACGACCAACGCCATAAAAATACGCGAACATCAAGTTGCGATTGACCAGCCGATCCATGCCGTCGCTGCCCGTACTTTGCTCCATGCCCGACAACGCCTCGCGGGTCGCGGTGAGCAGTGCACGCCATCCACGACGACGCAAAACCGCCACCGTGGCCTGTGCGCCATCGCGCTCCGGACCGACCGCGAGATAGAAAG
>JAYTTR010000364.1:0-5669 GCA_043744935.1 Gemmatimonadaceae bacterium | reverse complement strand
AGTATCTCGCCGCAACGTTGGCCATCAGTGGCAACGAACGCGATCCGTTTTTCACGTACCTGATGGCCATGACCCATGAAAAGCTGGGACACGCGTCCGTTGCGAAAGAGTGGTATCAAAAAGCATATGATCTAGCGACTGCACACACGCCGCCATCCGCGTTTGTACGACCAAATGCGCGCAAGAAGTTAGCGACTATGTAGGAGTGGTCGTGGTAACGCTTGACGGATTTGCAACAGTGGCGGCTGCCAGAGAGCCAGCCGCCATCGTTCGTTACGCCTTGACCTGCGTTGCGCCCCAATTTTTGTAATCGTTCTGCAATTCGGCGGAATGCTTGTCGTCACGTGCGCGCGTTCCGAGAACGATGCCACCATTGTTGATTCCGCGTTCGTACTCCGTTGCGCGCACCTCTGGAATTCCTGCACCAACGAGGGCGCCAATCAATCCACCGGTCACACCGCCAGCACCGGCCCCTGCGAGCGCGGCGGCGATCGGACCCGCGACAACAAGCCCGAGTCCGGGAATGACAATGCTCGTCCCGATCGCGAGTAGCGCGCCAAGAGCAGCACCGACGCCCATACCAACACCGCCACCAACGCCTGCGCCCTCAGCGGCCTTCGTGCCCTTCTCAAATTCCTGGCCCGGTTTTACGTCGCCGAAATGTCGCTTGCGACTTTCGTCCGACATCAACACGCTGATTTCTTCGGCTTTATAACCGTGTTTGGTCGTGAGGTCATGGTACGCGCGTTCGGCTTGCTGAGGCGACGTGTACATGCCCGTCACAAGCGCATCATGCTTGCGGCCGTCTGCATTCTCGCGCTCGCCAGCAATCCTGACTTCGCGATCTCCCGTCATCGTTCCGTACGCTTCTTTCGTCGCACCTTTCGCGCGCTGACCAAGTGCGGCAGCCTCTTCACCAACTGTTTCGTCCTTCCGCATGTTGTCCATATTTCGTTCTCGCTGAGGTTTATCGATGTAATCCTCGAATTCGAGGCTCTGTCGATAGGCGCGGCGAGTTCGCAAGCTCCATGCCTCCAGCGCAGCGCTCGAGCTTGCGAAACGTGAAGTATTTTTCAATGACTGCCCATACGGTCGTGCGCGCTTCGGCTAGGAGTTACTCATTACGCAGCGTGCGCAGCGGATCCACTTGACTCGCCCTCCGTGCGGGAAGCCAACACGCAACCGCCGCAGCTGCGAGCACCGCACATACAACTGCGGCATAGGTCGCCGGATCGACCGGACTTATTCCATACAGTAGTGACGCCGTCCAGCGCGACATTGCGAACGCGAAGCCGACTCCAATCACACTGCCAATCGCAACCAATCGCATGCCTTGGCGAAGGACGAGCATTCGCAACGCATTCGGTTGCGCGCCAAGTGCGAGACGAATGCCGAGCTCGCGCGTACGCTCGCGCACCGTTACGGCGAGTGCGCCGAATATCCCCACGAGCGCGAGCAGCAACGTAATGACGGCGAACGAGCCGAACAGCAGCACAGTGAAGCGCGGACGCGCGAGTGGTGCGGCCAGCAGTTGCGACATGCTTCCGCCAGCGACGAGTACGAGATCTGGATGCACCTCAGGCAACGCACGCCGGATTTGCGCGCTCACGCCGGTAATGCCGGTCTGTGTGCGAATTGCCAGTGTCATCGGCACTGGGCCTGCGAATTGTCGCATCGGCAGAAATAGCGTAGGCTGCGTGGTGGTGAGATCACGGTATCGCGTTTCATCGACCATGCCAACGACAGTGTGCCACTCACTCTTGCTATCAGGCGGCCCAAGTTTGATGCGTCGTCCGATGGGATCGACGCCGGGCCACGTTTGTTGAGCAACACGCAAGCTGACGATCGCAACGCGCGCACCATCTTCCCGGTCTCGATCATCGAAGGCCCGACCGCGAATGAGCGGAATGCCAAACGTACGAAAATAATTCAAACCTACCACCTCAAAATTCACTGCAGGATTGCTCGCCACTTCGGGTGGCGACTGTCCCTCACCACTATACATCGCAATCCATCCGCCTTGCGCCGAGTACGGCGGTTTCGGCATCGACGTCACGGACACGACGCCGGGAATTGCCGCGACGCGTTGGACCATCGCCTTCTGCAACGCGATCTGACGCGCGTGCTCCGGCACCGCATTCGACAGGACGGTGGTTTCCCAAACAGACAGATCGTTCGCGTTGAAGCCCAATTCGAGATGCTGCAGTGTTTGCAGCGTGCGCGCAAGTAATCCTGAACTAATGGCAACAAGCACCGCGAGGGATACTTGCCCAACCACGAGTGCGTGTCGGAGGACATGTGTTTTGCTGTGCACCGACGCCATCCCGCGTCCTCCACGCAACCACGTACCGAGGTCACCCCGCGCTGACACAACTGCCGGTAGAACGCCCGACATTAACGTGGCGAGCACAGTGACCAGCAACGCGACGAGCACGACCCGTGCATCGATGTCGATCATCGCTCGTTGCGGCAATTCCGGCGGCGCGAATGCGACAATCACACGAACGGCAATGATCGCGAGCAGCACACCAAGCGTGCCACCGACTCCGGCGAGTATTGCAGCCTCGGTGAAGAGCTGACGAACCAGACGCGCACGACCCGCACCAAGCACGGTGCGGATGGCAAGTTCCTGCGTGCGTACCGCGCCGCGGATGAGCAGCAGATTGCCAACGTTGATGCAGGCGATCGTCAACAGCATCGCGACCGCGAACGTGCTTGCCCATATCGTCGATCGCACGTCGCCCGAAATGCGATCGGCTATCGATACTAGTGTAGCCCTCATGCCGCGCGCTGCGACGTCGCGTTGCGCATCACCCGCATGCAGAAACGCGTCGAACTCCGCAACTGCCGATTCCTTGCGCACACCAGCACGCATTCGACCGACGGCGTCGAACACCATGGCGGTCTCACCGCTGGCACTTACGTCACGCGTTGCCGGAAATGCCGGGAGCACCGGAAACCACACCTGCACTCGCTTTGGATACTCAAAGCCACGCGGCAGCACACCGACCACAACAAACTGCTTCCCGTTGTATGTGAGCGCTCGTCCAATAACCGACGCATCGCCGTTCAACTGGTGCAACCAAAATGCATGACTGACCAGCATCACCGGTGCGGCACCAGGAACGTCGTCAGACTGATCGAGGACGCGACCAAGCGTCGGTGCAACGTCAAGCACGGCGAAAAAATCTCCGGTCACCCACGTCGCAACGACCGGAATTGCGCGTGGCCCCTCGCGCATCACAACATCAACCGCTCCCTGAAACGCGACTCCCGCCACGGACGCAAAGCGTCGTGTCTGCTGACGAAACGACGCAAGTTCGGCGAACGTCAGCGGTAAGTGTTCCTCCGGACGGGTCGCAGGCGCCTTCCACACGACGACAACTTCCGCCGCGCGCTTCATCGGAAGCTCGCGGAGCGTTATGCCATTCAATACGCTGAACATTGTGGTGGCGGCGCCAATGCCCAAAGCGAGTGTCGTAACAGTAGTGGTCACAAATGCATGGTCGCGATGTAGTGAGCGCAATGCATAGCGCACGTCCTGCAACAGGACTTCAACAAACGGCACGCGGCGCGCATCACGCATTGTTTCTTTATGCAACTCGACACCGCCAAAGGAGATCATGGCCAGACGGTGCGCTTCTCCGGCGCTCAACCCATTGCGCACATGGCGTGCCGTCTCCATTTCGATATGAAAACGCATCTCTTCCGCCATCCGGTCTTCGGCGTCACCACGTCGAAATAGTTGCCGCAACCGCGCGCGCATACCTAGCCACGGTGTCATGACGACTGCCGACTCACGTCGCGCGTAGCATGATGTTCATTGCGGCGACGAAGCGTTTCCAGCGCTCTGTTTCCACGCCCAACACACGACGACCAGCGCGCGTGATCGTGTAGTAGCGCGCGCGGCGATTATTGTCGGTGATTTGCCACTCGCTGGTCACGAGCCCGTTGTTCTCGAGGCGCTGTAGCGCGGGATAGAGTGATCCCTGGCTGACTTCGAGCGCGCCGCCGGAAAGTTGCTCAATGCGTTGCCCAATGCCCCAGCCGTGCTGCGGCGCCAACGACAGTGTTTTGAGCACGAGCAGATCCATCGATCCGCGCGCGTCCGCCTGCACCAGCGTGGCCATGTGCTGGGACCGTTGAATAGAGGATCGTCTTATTTTGAAATCGAGAAAAGAGTGCTACGGTGTGTCACACACTGTCAAGTTGACGTGGTCAAATACGCGGGAAGCCTGCGCGGTGTGTCAGCTATCGCCGTGTTCGCACGCGATACAGATAGCTGATTTTCAAAAACGCACCGTCAGTCGTGCGTTGCAAATCGCCCGGTCGCTGCGTTTCCGAAGCGTCGAGCGCGCTCCCATACCCGAGGTACGCGACGGTACCCGGGCTCGGCAAATAGGACAACAACCAATCTGCACGGCCAAGCAATGATTTCTTCGCGCTTTGCACTGTGTAGATGCCGTCAGTGCCAAGACGCAGCAACGCGAGCTCCGTGCGTGGATCGCGCAACGCAGATCGCTCGCGTGACTCCAGCTGGCCGACAAAACGCAGGAGGAGCGCGCGCGAGAATTGGTATTCCATCCGCACGCGCGGCACAACCTGCGAACTGAACACACTGCCGTCGCGAGCACGCACGAACCGCTGATAGAGCACCAAGGTACCAATGCGGGCTTTCGGAGTTGGGCGAAGATCAACGCTGATTTCCGCATCACGTCGCTGCACGGTAGACGTCTCGAAAAATTCTGCTTCGGTGCCGAGCGTTGTCGCAAGCGTGACGCCGATACGCTTCCATTGTGGTGTGTTGATCCGAACCACGACGTTGCCCGTGCCCTGCGCTGCGCTTGGTGTGAACGCGGCAGTATCGCGACCATTGGCCGACATGGTGTATAGCGTGGCGTATCGACGAACGTCAAACGCAGTGCGCTGATATTCGGGAATCACGCTCACTTTCCAACCACCGCGAATCTGGATGGAGTTGTCGAGCGACAACCGTGTCTCAAGTGGTGCGCGTCGCTGCGCGAAGCCGTCGTAGGTCCACAGTGTGGTGCCGGTGAAAAAATGTTGACGCTGATCCCACCATCCACCGGGCACGCCGAAGCTCGTGAGGCGCTGATTTATCTGCCCTTTCACATAGTCAACGCGATTCACGAATCCGGATCGCGTTTCGAAGTTCGGTGAAAATGCCTGCAATGAAAAGCGGTTGCCGTAGCTGCGACCGGAGCGTCCCTGACTGGCCTCCCACAACACGCCATTGCGCGTGACGGTATCGTGCGTAACGCTGCCCGCGACGCGAAATTCAGCGCTATAGTACTTCGCGAATTGCAAACGTGAATCGAACCCCGCAACGCGATTGAAACGCCCACCTTCGGACCGATTCGTCAACACGAGACCGGCCGTACTCTGATCGCCGATATCCCGGCGCAATCGCACGATGTTGAACATGGGATGCGATTTCCCATCGTAACTACTCGATGCGCCGTCGATCGCGTTCAATATGCCAACGTCCATGCGCGGCACTTTGCCGGTGAGCTTGATTGCGCCGAGCGGCTGCACGATGGACCGCGTATTCACGAGTCTGTTGGGGGCGTCAAACTGCTCGCTGCCTTCAAGAAAAAACGGGCGCAATTCAGGAAAGAAATTCGCGAAGCGCACATCGCCGGGAATTT
>JAYTTR010000363.1:0-5678 GCA_043744935.1 Gemmatimonadaceae bacterium | reverse complement strand
CACACTGTTCTCACTCCAATCGTCGGCATCCCGTTTGACCACCGTGCCGTCCTTCCCGTATAAAACGGACTGCGCGTGGGCGACCGTGCGCACCTTGACCCTTTTGAGGTTGTGGAAGACGATAGGCGTTGAGCAAGCCCATTCGAATGTGGAGCGCTAGGAGTGTCACCGCATGCCGCTAATAGTGCAAAAGCCAGAACCAGTCCTGACGGGTTAACCGTGCGCATTGTTCTCCACCGGCGTGAGAAATGGTAGCATCAGCTGCCGGGACTGAATTGTCCCGGCGAGGCTGAAGCCGTGCTCACGGTACGGAGGCGCGTCATCGCAACGTCATTTTACCGCCCATGGAATGAGATCGGTATTGCTGACAACGATTTGGTGCATGCCGTTTTCTCTATTTCGGTGCGTGTTGCGCGCTCCACTGCGTCAACAACAACACGTCGTCGACCGCACGTCGTCGACCGCGCATGCGGCCTGCAGGATATTGTTGAAAAGTTTCAGGGCAGACGTGCCTTCAGGCGATTGCGCATCTCGTGTCCGAATGGTGCGCCGAAACGCTCGGATTGGGCGATTTAATCACTGCGACCAAACGGCAGGGCGCAGACACCGATACCATCGTCAGTTAGCGGTATAACATGAATCAGGCTGCGAGCGATAGCGGCGAGCAACTGCTGGTACAGACCTCCCACGCAGCAATAAGCAGAAGGGTCAGTTTCAAACACTTCCGCAGATGTCCGCGTACGTGAAGCATTTGCGGACTGCTGATAATGCCGGATAAATCGTATTCGTCATGAGGAACCCAGTCTTTGAAGTAGCACCTGTACTGCCTCAGGGATTTGTCGCATCCAGCGGGCTTCAGACGCCGAGGCCACGTCGCTACAAAATCGTGCATGTATTGTATTGTGGACGATACATTGCGATGCCAACAGCAATTCCTGCACCCGCAAAATGTGTAGCTTGAGTCCAACAACTGCGTTGCAAATGAATGCCGAAAGGCGTGACATCCAACGCTGAGCAATACCGTCGCGAACAGCGGCCTGCGAAGCACTGCGCTGTAGCACGGTTCGCTGAACGTTTGCAAAAATCAGCGTTGGCTCAACTCCATATGCCTCTGCGACGCGCGTCACAGCGCGCAGTTGCGGTGGGATAAGGCGGCGACGTCAACTTCTATGCAGCGATGCGCGATGTATTCGTAAACCTTCATCTTAGGAGGCAAAAATTGGAAGTCCTGCACCGAGAGGTGCTCGCCGTGTAACGCGCACGGCAAGCGAGATGCCCATCACAACTCTGTTGAGGGTGCGCGCCATGGAAATACGGATTGCAGCTGTCGGGCGAATATCTCGAGCTATGTTGGTCATGTTGTCGGTCGGTGCGTGCCGCGACCGATTCCCGAGCGAGAGTGTCCCCCCCGCTGCTACCGTAGCACGCGCATCGGGCGTGGTGGGTGAAATCCGGCCAGAGGAAGCCTACCTCGCCGACGTTGAACGTGCAGCACCGGGATTTGGTGGCTACTACGCCGATAACAACGGCGTGCTGCATGTGTGGATCACATCAGCTGCGCAGGAAGCGAATGCCGTGACGGCGGTACGCCAGGAATTCAGCAGCGGGCGCATGCTTGGCTCTCGCGGAAACGTGCCCAAGATTGTCACGGAGCGTGGGAAGTATTCGTTCAGTCAATTGGCGGCGTGGCGAGAGCGTCTCTTTGCGTTTGCGGTCGAGAGCAAGTCCGCGGGGATCCGCGGGCTTGACGTTGACGAAGTCACCAACCGTGTGCGACTAGAGGTTGATGGCGATTTCGCGACCATACGTCGCGCGATCGAAAATATGGGGATCGATACGGCTGCGGTTGTACTTCAGACAGCCGCGCCGATCGAGGATATGAGCGCCAACACTGCGATGCTGGCACCACCGAACATCGAGTCGTTTGCGTCGCCGCTGGTGGGCGGAGTTTCGATCGGATGGAGTTCGGGGCAGTATTCCGGAGGGTGCACGTTAGGCTTTCTCGCAACGCTGTCCGGGACGACACGGTTTGTTACGGCCTCGCACTGTACGGCTATCAAATATGGATTTGATGGCGCGAACATCTACCAACCGTTGAGTACCTCGAATCTGATCGGTACCGAAATCGTCGATCCACCGGGATTTCCGTGTGTGGTTTATGCTCTATCTTGGTCGACGTGTCGCACCAGCGACGCTGCCCTCTTCAGCTTGGCTTCGGGGGTGAATGCAGAAGTCGGGCTATTGGCGCGGACACAAGTGCGAAATGGTGGGGGTACGAATGGCGCGATCACGACCACTGCGTGGGATCAGGCGAATCCGTATTGGGTGGTGGACGCCGTTGAACAAAACAACCTGTATGTTGGCCTGCCCGTCGACAAAGTTGGCGTTACTACGGGCTGGACGTGGGGCCACATCAACAGCACCTGCTTTGATATCGTGCCCTCTAATAGTTCTCAAAATGCACCGGGCCCACTCAAACCGATCAAATGCGCATACCGAGCAGACGCCATGCTCGACCTTGGCGACAGCGGCGAACCTGTTCTACATACACGTGGAAGGCGACTCGCGGGTGACGCTCGCCGGCATCTCGTCGGTCCGCAACAACGGAATGATTTTCTCGAAGTATTCGAGCATTGCGAACGAGCTTGGTGCAGGGCTCGACGCACGGCGCGCGGTCACACTTACAACGCCGGTGATTTCCGGAACGCTCGTCGGGCAAGTGCCAACGGTAACATGGACTGCGGTTTCGGGGGCCACGTACTACCGCGTCTATCGCCAATGGTATCGCTACGCGACCGAGGCGGGGTCCGACGGCTGGGAGCTGTTTGTGGTCAACACCAACAGCTTTACCGACCCCAACCTCTCGGCTGACGCCTTCACCGGTGCCAGCACGCCGACGTTTACGTCAGAAGGCTACATCAAGTACCAAGTACGGCCGATGAGCGCCACGGAGTCGGGTGGGACCTCCAACGCCATCAACTTCCGGCTCGCGCCGTAGCCACCCTGCCCCTCGCCCTAATGCGAGGCGATCGACTGATCTTGCTACCTACCTCGGTAATGGCGTGGCATCCGTGCGCGCATCGCGTCAACGGGTGCCACCGAATCCCGAACGAATCCTGTGACCCCACTTGGAGAACACCTATCATGAAGGCTTCAGATGTACGCATGATGGAAGCTGGACGTGGACGTTGGTTCGAGTCGCGTGCCTATGCGAACACCGCGCTCAGCGCGATCCTGTTGGCAACAACAGCGTGTGGATGCCCAACGGTTGCTTATATACCCACTGCTGACCCGCGAACGGCGACGCTACGTATCGGCCAGTCGTTCACACCGAAAGTGGGAATGCCGAGCGGGAGCTGTGCGGATGAAACCGTTCCGAAAACCTGGGCCTGGAGCACGAATGATTCTGCCTTCGTGCGTGTGGACGCCGCAACAGGACGTACGACCGGCATCGCTGTTGGCACCGCGATCGTTAAGGGCCTCGGCAATCGAAACATAATCGGCACCGAGCCGAGAACGGTCACCGTTACGGTAACGGTCGTGCCGTAGCAAACAACGCACGACAATCGCTGCCCGCCTATGCACGGGGTGGCGATTGTCTTGCATCCGAGCGCGCTGGCGCACGCGCGATGCAGAACTCAAGAGTTAACCTTGCGTTGCTGTTGGTGTTGATTTCACCGCAGGTGACCAAATCCTGTGACCACATTTGGAGCGCAACGCCCATGAAATTACCGGATGTTCAAATCCCGATCACTCCGCTGCAATCATGGTTTAGGGCACGTACAGTAGCGACCCTCGCATTCGGCGCGATCGCATTCGCCACGACCGCCTGCGGCTGCACTTTGGGGATTGGCTCTGATGTGGAGCCGCGATCAATCACACTGCGTGTCGGACAATCGTTCACACCCAAAGGAAAGGTCGTATCCAGCTGTCCCGGAGGTGACGAGTCAGACACGTGGTCCTTCACCTCAAGTGATTCCACGGTCGTGCGCATCGTTTCGGCGAAGGGACCGGCCACCGGGGCTGCCCCCGGCACCGCGACGCTACTGGGCCGCACAACTGTATCGGGCGCGCCCAACGTTACCGTGACCGTCACTGTCATACCCTAACAGTACCATCCGCGACAGTCGCCGCCCTCGTATGCCAACGGTGGGGACTGTCGCGCGGTCCGACGCGTTGCTGCGCGCAATGCAGGAGTCGAGAGCTAACCTTGCGTTGCGGTCACCGACAATTTCACTCCAGCCAACGGGCGCACGAGCTTGCGTTTCGCCGAAGAGGCGGCGCGGTCGGTCCGTGTATGCTCGGCGCTCGCCGGTCCCGGAGCGCGCCTGCCCAACGCGACGGCGGCGCGTGGCGTCTACACACCACCGCGCCCGCAGACGTCGCCGCTATTTCGGTTGGTGTCGGATCACCTCCACCGCCTGCAGACGGTCTACGACGACCGTTTCGCCCGCGAGTATGGCCCATGGCGCACCGTTGTGGCGCAGGTCGCCGACAAGGGCCTCGAATCGGAAGTGCGTCCGAGGATACTCCGTACCCTCGGCGCGCATCGAGCGACTCAATTCGTCGTTGTAGCCATGTCCGGTGCCAGCGTAGCACTCCCATCGCGATTAAAGTCCGTGTGCACCATAGGCGGAACCCTCCGGATGCAAGGATTGACTGCTGCCGCGATTGGGCGCCAGCTGAAGCGCCATCGTCGCACGATCACGCGCGAGTTCGAGCGCAACAGCAAGCCGTTCACTGGCTATTACCAGCCCTGCTCGGCGCACCCGTACGCCGTCACGCGCTGGTCGCACTCGCGACGCAGTACGCAGTGCACGGTCACGGACTGGGAGCGCATGGACGCGTTGTTGCGCACTGATTGGAGCCCCGAGCAAATCGCGGGGCGATATGCGCGCGATCGCGGGCTGTCGATCAGCCACGAAACGATTTATCGCCACATCTGGCGCGACAAGACACAGGGTGGTTCGCGGCACGTGCATTTGCGGCGCGCGAATAAACCATTTCGCAAACGCTACGCGCATGACGATCGCCAATCGCGGTTGACGCGGATCGGCAAACTCGCGCGACGGACGAGCGTCAAATTCAATGCGCGGCCGCGCCAACTGCTTCGCGCGGAACGACGGTCGGTGCACACGATTACCGCCGACACCGGCACCAAATTTCATGGCGACAAACAATTGGAAGCGACGCTGCCACCCCGTTTCTCTTTCGCGACACCGCATCATTCGTGGGAGCGCGGCAGCAACCAAAATACGAACGGCTTCATTCGTCAGTCCTTGCCGAAACGCGTCCGCCTGGAACACGTCACGCAACGGGACTGCATACGCATCGCCACCAGACTCAACCAACGTCCACGCAAGTATCAGGGCGTTCGCAGCCCGGAGGAATGTTATGAACCTTGACGCACTTTGTTGCACTTCAAGTTGACGTCGGATAGCCGTCGTCCCTACCCGCGCCGAATCTCGGCGGAAGCCGCGCATCCACCCACGCGAGCAGACCCGCCGACTCGGTCATGCCTTACACGGCGACGGTACGATGATTCATGCGCCGCGCCGCATATAGCAGGCTCGCGGCAATGTCGTCGGGCTCGAGGTAGGGAAACTCTGCGAGGATCTCTTCACGAGATTCGCCGGCCGCGAGCAGTTCTAAGACATCGATCACGCGGATCCGCATGC
>JAYTTR010000362.1:0-5713 GCA_043744935.1 Gemmatimonadaceae bacterium | reverse complement strand
AGCCGCCCCTCGAACGAGCCATCTCGCATACGTTGCAATGTGCCGAACGCCCGCACCTGCGTTGCCGGAACCGAGTACGCTTGATCGTCGCGAGCCCGAAGGCGAGCGCGTAGTTGGAGCGTGGAAACGCGTCCAAGCCTTCCGCTCCCCGGGACATACCGGACGGAGACACTCTGGCCCATATGCGGAGATCTCGGCGAAGCGATGAGTACGCTCCGCTCGGCTGCAGCCCGCACAGCGGTGGGCGCAATTGCATGAGCAAGCGCGAAAATAAAAATGGCGCCTGCGGCAACTCCCCACAGAGGCATAGCGTGACGCCAACGCAGACGTGAGCTGGTTGGAGTCAACTCCGCGGTGTCAGCGGCAGGCAAAATGAACCGCTCGCCAGCAGCGCGCGAGCCGAGAATGCGCTCGAGCAGCTGGTCACTCGGGCGATCACCGGCAAGCGTCGCCGCCGCATCCAAGCGATGCAAAAACCTCAACGCATTCTGACAGTGCGTGCATGACTGCAGGTGTGCTGCTGTGCCGCGGCGAGAATCACCTAACAGTTCATCCTTGGCAAATTCACTCAGTTGTTGCAGCGACGGATGTGCAAGCCGGAGCGAAGGTATCATGGATCTAGCCGGTTGCGGAGATGCTGGAGCGCGCGCGCGTGTCGAACACGACTCGCACTGACGGTGATCTGCAGCAGGACAGCAATTTCGTCGTGCGAGTATCCTTCCCATTGCTTCAAGACAAAGACCATGCGCAGCGCGTCCGGTAATGCTGCAATCGCGTTCTCGAGGTCAATGGCGAGCGCCGGGTCGGAGACCTTGCGACCGGCAAGTTCTCCAACGCCGATCCGGAAAAGCACGTCGGCTCGTCGTCGTTCTCGTCGCGATCGCATGCGCGCGAGTCCGATGGCTGTCACGCGAAGCCACGCACGCAGTCGCCCCTGCGCACCATAGCGCGCAAGATATTCGGGCAGACCCACAAACAGGTCGTGCACCACGTCCTCGGCGTCCGCGCGCGAGGCTAGTAGCCGCGTGGTGAGACGCAACAAGTCCTCTGCAAACCACTCATACAGCGTAGCAATGCCCTGCGGCGCGCCGGTGCGCGCTCGAGCCACTGCCGCCGCCACCTCGGTCTCGGATGGCACGGACGGGGTCAGTCGGGCGTCTGGAGGCGAGGCGGGAATCATGGTGAGTCGCACAGAGACTAGATGCCGCGAGAGCAGACGAATGTTACAGCGCCTCGCCAAAACGCGCGAACATAGCACTAACTGCACGAACGTCAGTTCGAAATACGACGCTGCGGCAGAGCGCACGTGCTATGCCAGTCGCTACGAGGTTTCGCTCAGCGTACCGTTTGCTATTCCTCAGTAAACCCCGACATTAAGCGAAAAAACATCCCGCGCTACGTGCGTCTCGCACGCGCGCGCGATCTGCCGACTGCGCACGATCCCCGACGAATACGCGAACAGCACCACCTTCAGCAACAGTGCCGGCGGAGCGGCTGGCGCGCCCGTTTCGTCATTCCGAAGCCGCGCATCGACGTGCGATAGGTCGACCGCGTGATCGAGCACATGCTGCAAGGCATGCTCGAACGTGCCCGGCAGCAACTGGACCGCGAGATCAACCGGGATCCGCTTCGGCTGCGTGTCGACGTACTCGTAGCGCGCCATGCACCCTCGACGGAACGGCGCTCACCCCACACCTTCACTGCAACGATGACGGCTAACAGAATTGATTCGCTGGCAGCTGCTGGGCGAGTCATCTACCACGACATGCCATGAAGACTCAACAAGATGCGATCCGTGCCGTTCGAGCCTCCTCCAATGCTGCCATCGCTGCACGAGACTGCGAGCGTGTTGTGGCGTGCATGCTGGAAGACGTCACTGTATCAGTGGCTCGCGGTCCCGTACTTCACGGTCGCGAAGCATCGCGCGCGGCGTTCGCTGAACAATTTCGCGATCGCGCGTTCACGGGGTATGTGCGCGAAGTGACTGACATTGTGATTGACTCACTACCAACGCGTGCGACCGAGCGTGGGTACTGGACCGGTCGCTGGCGGCATGGCGACGTTGAGCAGCTGATGCGCGGAACGTATGAAGCCGGATGGCGCCACACGGAACTCGGGTGGTTCATCCAGTCAGAAGTTTTTACTTCCTCGGAAGAGCGCGATGCTCGAATGCCTGCGTTGAAAAGACGGTGAAGTTTTCTGAGCACTGCGACCGTAGCTACAGTCTGGTGCGCAATGCCTGTGTCAGCACCCGGTCGATCGCATTTGCAAACGCCTGCTTTTCCTTAGCCCCGTATGGCGAGTGCCCGCCGGTGTCGACGCCACCCATTCGCAGTTCATCCATGAAGTTTCTGACCGAAAGTCGCTCGCCAATACTTTCTTCGGTGTAAACGTCGCCGCGCGGATCGATCACGGCCACGCCTTTTGGAACCAGGAGCGCGGCGAGCGGGATATCGGCTGTCACCGCGACGTCGCCTGCCGCGGAATGCTCGACGATATATCGGTCGGCGACATCGGCGCCGCCTTCCACGCGCATCGCTGAAAGGAAGTTGTAGCCCGGCGGCAGCTGAATTCTGCCGTTCGCAACGAGGACCGTTTCAAGCTTGAGCCTTTCGGATACGCGATAGCAGATCTCCTTCACATCCCGCGGCGCGGCGTCGGCATCGATCCAGAGTTGCATGAGCAAATCTACCGCGCAGTAGCAAGTGTTTGACGTCGTGATGAGGCCGGTGGTGTTTGCGAGGCCGTACACATTGATATTCGGTGGTACACTGCCTGCCAACGCTTGCGACACTCGTTGGGCGGGCGCGCCGCGTGGCCAAACAAACGGGTCTGACGCGTGCCGAGATCGCGCATTCGGCTTAAGGGTGCGTCGTCGCGGTGAACATCGTCGTCGACACCAATGTGTGGATGTCCGGGATCTTCTTCGGCGGCGTACCGGCGGATCGTGAATGCGTGGGTGGTGTGTCAGCAATAGATGGTATTGTTATCTGCGCGCACGGCCAGACGCGCTTCAGCTCCACGTCAATCGCGAACGCCAACAATCCGTGCGTTTCCCGGAGTGATGGTATCCCAAGCAACACCTTCAGCACGAGTCATATGAAATTTCCGATCCGTCGCCGACTTCTTGCCGCGAGCGCAACTCTCGTCGCTCTCACCGCGAGTTGGTCGCACGCGCAACCCGCGTTGACCGTACCGGCCGGGGAATTTGCGGCGCGGCGCGATGCCTTGGCATCGAAGATCGAAAACGGCGTGGTCGTGGCGTTTGGTGGACGCGCGTTGGTCCACGACTTCGGCACGTTCTTTCAATTGTCAAGCTTTCAGTACTTGAGCAATTACAACGAACCAGATGGCGCCTTGGTGTTGGTGGTGCGCGAGAAGCGTGGTACAGCAATGCTCTTCACGACACCACTCAACGTGCGAACGGCATTCTACTACGGTCAGCGTACAGATCCGGCCGCAACGCAACAGCAATTCGGCATGCCAGGGCGTCCATTTGCATCGCTGTCCAGCACACTCGACTCGTTGGCTTCAGTCGGATTGCCGTTCTTCACCAACAGCGACGTGGAAGATGTCGATGTTGCAAGCTCGGATTCGCTGACACGCGGACAGATGTTTGTGAAAGCGTTTGCCGCACAACACGGCGGACTGATGGTTCGAGACGCGATGCCGATGGTGTTGCAGTTACGCGCAAAAAAGAGTGCAACAGAAATTGCGTTGCTTCGGCGCGCGGCTGAACTCAGCTCCGAAGGACATCGCGCGGCGATGCTTACCCCAAATCCTTCGCACGAGTACGAACTTCGCGCGGCGCTCGAATACACGTTCACGCGAATGGGCGCCGAACGTGTGGCATATGGCTCGATTGTTGGCGCTGGTGTGAATGGCACGCAGTTGCACTACATGAAGGACACCGATCCGGTGAAACCTGGCGACGTTATCGTCATGGATGCGGCAGGCGAGTATCACGGCTATGCGGCCGATATCACACGCACCATTCCGGTCAGCGGTGTCTTTACAACGGAACAAAAGCAACTGTATCAACTTGTGCGCGATGCGCAGGACGTCGCGGAACGGTATTCCAAAGCTGGTATGCACGCTTCCGTCGCTGCCGATTCGTCAGTACGTGTCCGCGCGCGCGGACTTGCTGCGCTCGGCCTGATTGAAAGTATCGACGCTTCGTTCGATCCACCGTGGACGGTGAACTGCGCCACTCAGATGGCCGCCTGCAAACAATCAAATCTCTGGATGATTCACGGTATCTCCCACGGGCTTGGCCTCGCCGTGCACGATCCAACGCAGGCCGACTTCGGTGAGCGTGTGTATCAAGTTGGTGATGCGTTCACGATTGAACCGGGGATTTATATCAGCACACGCGCGCTGGATGTGTTGCCTGACACACCCAAAAACCGCGCGTTCATCGCCAAGGTTCGCGCAACAGTCCTCAAATATCAGAACATCGGCGTGCGTATCGAAGACGACTACATCATCTCGGACAAAGGGCTCGAACGTATCAGCAACGCGCCACGCGAGATCACTGAAATCGAGGCATTGATGAAGCAGCGTCGGAGCGTGCAGCCGTAGCGCGCAGTCTTCGTTGTGGAAGCTGCCGATCCACTCGTCGCTGCTCTATCAAGCCCAACATATCTTCGTCACGATCGCCGTCACCACGCGGACATCATCAGGAAGTATGGCAACGGTGACGGACGCCTACGTCGACGGTGTTAGCCCCGGCGGATGTTCGCCCCTTGCGCACCCCCCGTCGCCGAGCGGACCGAATGGCTATGCCGCATTCGCGCACGTATCTGCTTGGCGCTGCACCGCCGCTGCGAGAACGCTCAATCTGGACTGTCGACGATTTGGAGCAATTGCCCGACGACGGCAATCGCTACGAGATCTTGCGCGGCGAGCTGCTGGTGACACCGTTGCCGTCAAATGGGCATCAGCGCACCGCCGTCAACTTGATCATGGCGATCGGCGCGTGGTGTCGCACGCAGACCGGGTGGGCCATTCGCGCGCCCGGCGGTGTTTACGTGAGCCAGACGGTGTGGCTGGAACCCGACATCGTGGTGTACCCGGCGCCGCACGACACGAATCTACAGCGGAAGGAGCTGCCCACGCCGGTGTTGGTGATGGAAATAGCGAGCCCGTCGACGCGCGAGCGCGATCGTCACCGCAGACGTCCTGCCTACTTGTCGCACGGAGTTGGCGAGATGTGGATCGCTGGCGGCACAACACGCACAGTTGAGCGGTGGACTCATGCGTCGGAGTTTACCGTGACGATGCGCGACACGTTTACCAACACGTCGAGCGATAGAGGTCTTGCGCAACGCTTTTTTTACCAACCGGCGCACCAGTTCGTAACACGGTCGTCACACGACACTCGTAAAATCCATATCCGGCAACGAGAACATCAATGATGGAGGGAAGCACCGGCGCACCACGCCCGGGCGTTGCGCCTCCCTGTTAATTCGATCCTATCCGATGCGCTTTCGACATACAAAATTGTTCAGGTCATTTATTGCACTGCTCCTTGCGGTCACCACCACGGTCCACGCGCAAACGGTCCACACAGGACGCATGTTTGAAGGCATCCTTGACGGTGACAACGGACAAGGACTTGTTGGCGTCGGCATCTTGGTGGTCGGCACCACAATCGGCGCCCAACCAGGCGTTGACGGTGGCTTCAGCAGCGTTGGCGTACCGGCGGGCACCG
>JAYTTR010000361.1:0-5724 GCA_043744935.1 Gemmatimonadaceae bacterium | reverse complement strand
CGAATCGGGATACACGTTCGGATTGTCTGGTGTGGGAATCGTGCACGGCGCCGAGCGCCCCAGCGCACGTAACGCGTCATCGGCAAAAGTGCGAATCGTGTCCACCGCATTGCGGAGGATCTGGGCACTCACTTCGCGTCGACCATTGCCAATGTGCAACCAGATGATCTTCGGTGGAAAGCCGTAAAGGAAACTCCGCTGCCGAAAATCGTCGTCTTTCGCACGATGATAAAATGGTCCGCGGCGGCCCGTTGCCAGATTGCTTCGTCGGGTGCCGACTGCAGGCGTAGGTCGCGCACAGGCGCGGATTGCGGAAAAATGTCTGAGAGTTCACGGACGAGCGTCGGACCGAGATTCTCATCAAACAGCAACCGGACCGACATTGGTCGCGAACTTACGCCGTCGAATTCACGACTCACCGACGTTCTCGATCCGCCGCGAACGCGAACACCGCGCGAAAGTCCTCATGCTCGAGATCGCTGGAGGAAGTACCATGCGTAGTGCCTTGAGTGACGCCGAAATTCTGGCGCAGATCCCTGGCGCGCGGGCGCGGGAAGCCGCCGCGCAAAAGCACGGGCTGCGCGCGACGAGTGCGCACTATGACCGCACCGCAGAACGCGTCGTGCTCGAATTAACCAACGGGTGTCTCTTTGGATTTCCGGCGCGAGCGATTCCGGCGTTACGCACGGCGACGGCGCCGCAACGCGCGGCGGTGGAGGTCGATGCCGCCGGTGGCGCTGTGCGCTGGGCCGCGTTAGACAGTGATCTGAGTGTCCCGGGTTTGTTGCTCTCAGCCGTGAGTCCGGCCGAACGCAAACAACATTTGGCGAAGGTGTTAGGGCAATCGACGTCTGTGCAAACGGCCGCCGCCGCACGGAAAAACGGCGCAAAGGGAGGACGCCCAAAGAAGCGCGTCGTGGCGAAGAGTGCGAAGAAAGCGGTTCGCAAGGTGGCCGCGAGCGTGCGCAAGCCCGCGACCGTACGACGCAAGCACTGAGGAAGTGACCTCGCGGCATTCGATGCCAGTCGAGCCGTCTAACACCAGCGTTGTACTGCAGGGCCCATCAACAGGATGCACGCAGCGATCGAAGGGAGCAATGCGTGCAATCCTTGAACGCCTTGGCAGCACCAACGCGAGGTTAGACACCCATGCGGTCTACTCGTGGCGGAGTGGTGCGCGAATGGCGCGGCCCGGCGTCACGCCTTCTACTGCGTGCCCGCTCGCGACGACGGACACTCCGCCGACGAGAACGTGGGCAATCCCCACGGGCGGGCGTGATGGCTCGCGATAGGTCGACTGATCAATCACTGTCGCGGGGTCGAACATCGTGAGGTCGGCATCAGCACCGAGTGCAATACGTCCTTTGCGGCGCATGGCTGGCACGCGTGCCTCCAGCCGTTGCGCTGGCATGAGGGTCATCTTCCGCAGTGCATCCATCAGCGAGAGCGTGTGTTGTTCCCGCACGTAGCGCCCGAGCACTCGCGAAAAGGTACCCGTGGTTCGCGGATGGCCCGCGCCATCCTGCCAGTACGCATCGCTCCCGATCATCACGAGCGGACTCGCGATCGCTGCGGTCACCATCGGTTCGGAGTTTTTGAATATCGCCACGGGTCCACCGATGGCCGTGTACCTCGCGAAGCGCTCGCGGTTCATGCGTTCGCCCGTGCGCGGCCACTCGATCTCGGCCAACACGGAGTCCGGCGCGTTGCGATACACATCCTGGATGGTCGCCGACTGGATTTCCGTCATGCCCGCTGTGTAGGGATACGCCTCCGTGGTGACGTCCATGCCCGCGCGACGCGCGACGGCAATCATCCGGAGCATCGCCGGCGTTGCGGCGTAGCCGGCGCTGTTGATGTGGACGACGTGCAAGGCGGCGCCCGACGTTCGCGCGAGCTCAAGCGCCTCTGTTAGTCCCTTCACGCCACCGCGAATGTGCACGTGTACCGGCGTCCTCGCACGCGAAGCTACACGGAACACCTCGAGCAGCTCTTGATGGGACGCAGACGGCGTGTAGGTAAAGCCGGCGCCGACGCTGACGGCACCGGCGTCCAGTCCGGCCTGGATCCGTCGCGCGATCTCTTGCGTCTCCGCCACCGTGGCGACGTCATACGCGCCAGGCCCGATGGGCATCACGGTGCCCGAGTCGCCGAGCACCGCCATGCGCACTTTGATGTGGCCGACGCTCACGCCGTAGTTGATGCGCTGGCCCGCCGCACGCGCCGCGTACCACGCTGGGACATCGGCCGTACCGAGTTCGAGCTCGAAGGACGACGTCACGCCATCGAGTGCTTGGAACCGATAGGTCTCCGCGGTCTGCCCGTGCGCGTGCACGTCGATGAAGCCGGGGGCCACCACGAGCCCGCTCGCCGCTATCGTGTCCCGTCCACGGATGGCGCCCGTCGTGACGGCCGCGATTCGTCCGGCCCGGAGACCGAGATTGCGAATGGCGTTCAATCCGGTGGCGGGATCCATCACCGTCCCGCCCAGAATGACGCGGTCGTACGTGATGTTCGATTGCGCTTGGAGCATCACGGCCGGTACGGCCAACAGCGCGATGGCGAATCGATGCAGGGATACTGGCAAACCTTGGCACTCCTCACGCAAGTCGGATGAAGCAAACTCGCACCCGCGCGCGTCGGTCGGGTGTCTAACGTGTGTTTGGCCGACCAGCGTATTGCCGACCCCGCGGCCTGTAGCCGCCCGCTCCCGCAACGCTCCGCGTCGCGCGCCCACACCGCAACCCCCTTTCCGCAACGTGTTCAGCCGCGACCGGCACCGGCACCGCTTCAACCACCTGCGCGATAGGCCGACCGAGCGAACCCAAACAACGCTCGCTCGAATCGTGACGCCCTGCGACTGCCAATGTCACCCTGCTCGTCGTGGATCCTGCACCGCCGCCGGCAGGTCCAACGGGCTCCGAACCCCGAGACCACCGCGGTTCAGCACATGCGTGTACATCATCGTCGTCCGAACATCACGATGCACGAGTCACTCCGGCACGGTGCGAATGTCGTAGCCAGACTCCAGCAAGTGCGTAGCGGACGAGTGGCGGAAAGTGTGGCAGGTCACCCGCTGGTTGAGCTGTGCGACCCGCGCCGCGCTGCTGACCTCGCGCTGCAGCACGCTCTCATGCAAATGGTGGCGACGACGCTCGCCTGTGACGCGATTGCAATAAGCGCGCGTCGCCGGAAAGACCCACTGCCAAGGCCAACTGCGCGCCGCCCGCCACCACGGCGCTATGCAATCGCTCCACCACCGCCAAATGCGTGCGCAACGCAGATGGTCCAGCGGCGCCGCCATCGTGATCGCCAAGCATCTTCCACCGCAGGCGATGGTATCGATGCGGTCATTGTGGGTGGCGTGGCGATGGTGTCGCTGGCGCCTCGATTTGGTCAGGTTTCACCGTAGGCGAATCCCTGGGGTGGATTGTACGTACGGCACGGTGGTAACGGGTTGGATTTCATCCATGACGCGGGGACTGATAGCATGCGCACGCACATCAAGGTCGTAGCGATCGTCAATATCTTCTACAGCGCGCTGGGTCTTTTAGCGGTGATTGCCGCGTTGTTCAGTGGTATTTTTGGTGGATTAATGACGCATGGTGTGATCGGCATGGTGGTTGGCACAGTGAGCGGCGTTCTCGTCGCGCTGTTCATCGGTGGACTAAGCGCGTTCGGACTGATTGCGGGTGTTGGCTTGCTCAATCATCAACCGTGGGCGCGCAATGTTGCGATCGTGGTATCAGCGCTGCGTTTGTTTCGTTGGCCCGTGGGTACGCTTTTTGGCGGCTATTCATTGTGGGTATTGTTCAACGACGAGACGCGTCAAATTTTCAGCAATCGTCTGTAAGATGGTGTGACGCGTTGAACTACAGGACAGAATACGGGGAGCATCGCAATGAGCGGTGCTCCCGGTGTTGCGTATCAGCCGCTGTTTCCGTTCGTATCCGTGCTGTTCGTTGATTCCGAGAAGAAACCGCAACGACGAGTAACACCGATACGAACAGCATGAACGGAGACGCACGGACAATGCAACAGCAAAAAAAGGCTTTGTAAAACAGTTCGCTGTATCCGTCTGTTATCCGCTGTTTCCGTTCATATCCGTGTCCGTTATTGTTGCTGGATCTGTCCCGCTATAGCGGAAGTGCTGTTCAGCATCGAAATAGCAATTCACAATGCGACAATACTTCCCGTTGGGGGACGTCGACGCTAGCCTACATGTTGTGATGCGCGCACTGCCAACATGACCGATTCGACGCCCGACACCCCACACCTCACCGCCGCACAGCATCGCGCGATGGAGGCACTCGCGCGCTGCATCGTCGCAGGTGCACCGGCATCATCGGAAACGCTCAGCGCACTCGTCGCACGATGTGATGCGAGGCTGGGTGCACTGCCACCACATCGACGCGTGGCATTTGGCAGCGCAGTCACCGTCATGAGCAGCCGAATTGGAGTTTTGCTGGCCATCGGACGTGCGATACCGTTCGTCGCGCTGCTACCAAACGAACAAGCACGATGCCTCAGCGCGTGGGGTGAATCACGTATCCCGCAATTGCGTTCGGCATACCAGGCGGTTCGTCGTCTTGTGTTAGCGGTGCACTATGCGCGTCCCGAAGTGGCCGCAGCGATCGGGTACGCCGGGCCATTGCATCTGCGCGCACTCCAGGTTGCGTGGGAAGGTCCACTGACCGGCATCACGGTCGATAATGAACCTGTCGCGCGCGGCACACGCGTGCTGCCTGGCGTGATTGCGCCAACGCCGCTGCCAGCTGGTGTTGTGACCGCGCAAACAATGCGTGGCGACCTGCATCGACGCGCCGATGTCGTCGTCATTGGCAGTGGAGCCGGTGGTGCCGTCACTGCAGCGCGCCTCGCCGAAGCGGGGTACGAAGTCGTCATCGTCGAAGAAGGTGGCTATTACACCAGCGCCGATTTCAACGAACAGGAAGCCGCACTCACCGAACGGCTGTACGCCGACGGGGCCATGCGCACGACCGACGATCTCTCGATTGCGCTCGTCCAAGGAAGTACCGTCGGTGGTTCGACGACCGTCAATTGGATGATCATGCTGCGCACGCCGCACTACGTGCTCGAGGAATGGGCCCGTGACGCTGGGGTGTACGGAATGCAACCCGCAGACATGGCACCCGTGTTTGCGCGCATCGAGGCGGACGTGCATGCGCGCGTCGTACCAGACGATGCGCACTCGCCAAACAATCGCATTGTCCTTGACGGTGCCGCGGCGCTCGGATGGCGTGCGTCGGCAGCGGCGATCAACGCGAACGGGTGTTTACGCTGTGGGTTTTGCGGCGTTGGATGTCGTCATGATGCCAAACAATCGACGCTCGTCACCTATGTCCCGCGCGCGCTTGCGGCGGGTGCCACACTCCACGCGAACGCGTACGTCACACGGATCGAAACACGCGAACGCGACCGCGGTGGTACTGGCACGCCACCGCTCAAGCGCGTGCACGCGGTGGTGCGTGACGCGCACGGGCGCATCGCGTCGCACAGCCTGACCATCGATGCACCACTCGTTGTCGTCGCTGGTGGAGCCATCGGAACACCGCTCCTTTTGCAACGCTCGGGATTTGGCGGTGGTGGCGTTGGCCATTGGCTGCGTTTGCATCCCACCACAGCCATCGTCGGTACATATGGTCGCGATATTGTCACAAGCACTGGCATTCCGCTCACGACAATGTGCGATGAATTTATTCG
>JAYTTR010000360.1:0-5731 GCA_043744935.1 Gemmatimonadaceae bacterium | reverse complement strand
AAAATTTGCAGGAAGCGACGCAGGAAATTCGTGACGCCATCGGCACCAAGCGTCAGGATCTTCCGCAAGAAATGGAGGAGCCCATTCTCAAAAAGTTCAGTCCGACGGATGCGCCGATCGTCACGCTGTCGCTGTTCTCAACGACGCTGTCGTCACCGGAGCTCACCCAAATGGCGGATCCCGGCATTACGCGTGAATTGCGGTCAATTCCCGGCGTCGCCGATGTGAGCGTGACTGGTGGTGTGAAGCGCGAGCTCACCGTCAGTCTCGATCCGCAACGGCTACAAGCAGCGGGCGTTAGCGTTCCGCAAGTCGTGCAGGCGTTGCAGAGTGGCAACTTGGCCGTACCCGTAGGACGTGTAACTGGCGCGCTGGACGAACGCACAATTCGTTTGCAGGGACGACTGAATAGCCCCGCGGAGTTCATGCAACTCGTCGTCGCTGAAAAAGGCGGCCGCGTTGTGCGACTCGGCGACGTTGCGACGGCGACGGATGGTGTTGAAGAGCAGCGCACGATCGCGTTGTATAACGGCAAGGATGCCGTTGGTATCGAGATCAAGAAAACCAAAGGGTATTCAACAACGGCAGTTGCGGCCGCGATCTTCAGGAAGGTCGAACAGATTCGACCAACGCTGCCGAAAGGCGCGCAGTTTGACGTCGTAAAAAACAAGGGCACACGCGTCGAAAATTCGGTCGACAATGTGCAGAGCGCGTTGATTGAAGGCGCACTGCTCACCGTGCTGGTGGTCTTTCTCTTTCTAAACTCATGGCGCTCCACCGTGATCACGGGCCTGGCGTTGCCGGTGTCGGTGCTGGCCAGCTTCATCGCCGTCTGGGCGTTTGGATTCACGTTGAATACGATGTCGTTGCTCGGCCTGTCGCTGGCAATTGGTATTCTGATTGACGACGCCATCGTGGTGCGAGAAAATATTGTGCGACACGTGGAGATGGGGAAAGACCACTACACCGCGGCGCGCGAAGGCACAGACGAAATTGGTCTCGCCGTTGCGGCAACAACGTTCTCCATTATCGCGGTGTTTGTACCAATTGCGTTTTTGCAAGGCGAATCTGGACAGTGGTTCAAACCGTTTGCGCTTACCATCGCGTGCTCGGTGCTCGTCTCACTGTTCGTCTCGTTCTCGCTTGATCCGATGCTTTCCGCATACTGGCCAGATCCGCATCTCGAAGAGCACGAAAAATCGTGGCTGACCAAACTGCTTGATCGGTTCAACCACTGGTTCAACGGACTCGCTCACGGCTATCGCGGCGTGATTGGTTGGGCGCTCGATCATCGGCTGGCGATGGTAGGGTTGGCCGTGATCAGTTTTGTCGGGGCGCTGGCGCTTCCGGCAACCGGACTGGTTGGCGGCGGATTCTTCCCGCTGGAAGACAACGCGGAAGTACTGATGACGGTGGAAACACCGCCCGGCGCGAATCTGGATTACTTGCGCCAAAAGGTGACGGAAACATTGCGCGCGATAACCAAGCATCCCGAAGTGCGGTACACCTTCGTGACGGCTGGTGGTGCGAGTGGCGCCGTCGACAAAGCGGGCGTGTACGTGAAGCTCACCACAAAGGCCGAACGCCGCGACAAAGGGCAGTTGGGTGCGGAAGAGTTGGCCGCCGCAATGCGAGACGACGTCAAAGCCATTGGTGGTGCCGCTGTGTCGGTGTACACAAGCGATTTCGCCGGACAACAAAAGCAGATTTCACTTGAGTTGCGTGGCAACGACAAGGCGGCGCTGCAAGTTGTCGCCGATCAGTATCTCAGGGCCATGCAATCAACGCCGGGCGCAGTAGATGCTGCGTTGAGCACCAAGGGCCAGAAACCCGAGCTCACGGTGCAATTGGATCGTGGCCTCGCGGGCGCGCTTGGATTAAGTGTGGGTCAGGTGGCGCAAGCGATTCGTCCTGCGTTTGCCGGATTGCACGCCGGTGACTGGGTGGATCCGACCAACCAAACGCGCAAAGTGATGGTGCGTTTGTCGGATGAAGCGCGTGCGCGAGGCAGCGATCTCGCGCTGCTCCCGATCGGCGTGGGTAGCGGGCCGAACGCTCAGCTTATTCCGTTGCAACAAGTCGCGAAAATCAACAGTCAACTTGGTCCAGCAATCGTCAATCATCTTGATCGCGACAACGTGATCAAAGTGGAGGGCAATATTGCTGGTCGCTCGCTTAGCGAGGTGATGAAAGTACTTGATGGCAAGACGGCGAAGATTGCGATGCCGCCCGGCGTGCATTTGTCGACCGGTGGCCAGGTGCAGCAGCAGCAGGAAGTCTTCTCGAGTGTCTTCATCGCGCTTGGCGTCGCGGTCGCGTTGATGTATCTCATTCTCGTGGTGCAATTCGGATCTTTCCTTGATCCGATCGCAATTCTGATTTCGCTGCCGTTGTCGTTGATCGGCGTGATGGGTGCACTTGCGATCACGGGCAACACGATCAACATCATGAGTTTGATCGGTGTGATTCTGTTATGTGGTATCGTGGCAAAAAACGCGATTTTGCTCATCGATTTTGCGAAGTGGGCGCGTGAGAAAAACGGCATGCCGTTGCGTGAAGCGTTGATTGAAGCCGGTGCCATCCGGTTGCGTCCCATTCTGATGACGACGTTTGCGCTCATTGCCGGCATGATTCCGGTGGCGCTGGGCCGAGGAGAGGGGGCGCAGTTCCGTGCACCGCTCGGTGTGGCGGTGATTGGTGGGGTGATCACGTCAACGGTACTGACGTTGCTGGTCATCCCGACGTTTTATGAAATTTTCGACAACATGCGCTCGTGGTTCGCGCGTCGCGTGGGACTTACCCCGCCGCACACGGGGCAGTTCAAGACATTCGAGATGCCAGTCCCGGGCGTTGGTGACTGAACGGCATGTGCGGGGTAGATTGACGTAGGCCTCCCCGCCTGACACTGAACTGGGGGCCCGTGGCGTTCATTGCCCGGGCCTCTTGTTGTCACTTTTCTTCGCTCGCGATGACGTCTATTCTGTCGCTTCTTCCGGTTCTGCTTGTCGTGGCTTCGACGGCAAGTGCGTTCGGATTTTCAGCTGACGATTTTTTCGATACGTTGTCCGATAGTTTTTGGACATATGCCGCGCTTGCGGCGACGGTCATTCTGGTCGAGGAAGTGACACCAATTTTTGGTGGTATTGCTGCGAATCAGGGGGATTTACAATTGGATCGCGTGATTCTCGCGATCACGTTGGGCGGATGGATTGCGACCAGTATTTTGTATGTGCTGGGCCGGCTGAAGTGGGACTGGATACGTCGTCGTTTCCCCCGCGTACGCGCGACGGGTACAGTGGCATTACGTGTAGTGGGTCGCAATCCGTTCAAGGCCTCGCTCTTTGTGCGTTTTCCATTTGGCCTGCGCCTCGTGCTGCCGATGGCGTGCGGTGCGGCGCGCGTTCCCTTGACTGTTTTTCTTCCCGCATCGTTGGTAGGTTCGCTGCTCTGGTCGGTGCTGTTTACGCTTATTGGCTACGGCGCGGGCGAAGCGGCCATGCAGGTAATGGGCAAGCTCGGGCGCGTTGGCGAGATTGTTAGTGCGGTGCTGCTCACGGCCGCTGTGGTGGTGTTCGTGCGCTGGAATCGGCGCCGCACAGATCTCAAAAGCGCGAAGCGCGAAGCGGCGGCGCTGCGCGTCGCAACGAGAGAGTTCGAGGTGTCGGCGCGATCGGATGCAATACGTCGGGACTGAACACCGCAGTTACCTCAGTTACTTCACGTAGCGCTTACAATCGCCGCCGCGTCGCGCAGTTCCCGCCATGCGAGCTCAATGTGCTCGCGCGCCGTCCGAATATTGCCAATCGCCAATCGCAATGTGTACTTGCCCGCCAGCTTCGTGTGCGACAGGTACGTCAGCCCGCGCGAGTTCACGCGCTCCATGATATCGGTGTTGAGTTGCGCGATGCGGCCTTCACTCGCGCCATCCGGTGCGTAGCGAAAACACACGAGCGACAATGGGACCGGCGCCGTGAGCTCCCAGCCACCTTCAAAATGCACCATCCCAGCAAACTCTCGCGCTAGTTCACAGTGGTACCGAATACGCTCGGCGATACCGTCGGCACCGAACGCGCGCAGCACCATCCACAATTTCAGTGAGCGGAAGCGTCGTCCAAGTTGAATGCCGTAGTCCATCAAATTGATCACGTCATCCTGACCGCGCGTGACCAGATATTCCGGCAACAGCGCGAACGCGTGTCGCAATGCCTCGGGTCGCTTCGTGTACAACACGGAGCAATCGACGGGCGTGAACAACCACTTGTGCGGATTCACCACGATTGAGTCTGCGTGCTCGACACCGTCGAGGATGTAACGCAATTCTGGTACGATCGCCGCGACACCACCGTATGCAGCATCGATATGCAGCCAACAGTCGTGCGCCTTCGCGACCGCAGCAATTGCCGGCACGGGATCAATGCTCGTGATGCTCGTGGTGCCAACGGTCGCCACAACGGCAATTGGTCGAAATCCATGCGCAATGTCGACGCGAATAGCGACGTCGAGTGCATTCGCGTTCATGCGAAAATCTGCGTCGGCCGGAATCTTGACCAAGTTGTCGTGACCAAGCCCTAAGGCGATCACCGCTTTATCGATCGACGAGTGCGCGTGCTCGGAACAGTACACGCGAAGCGTCGGCATGTCGGATCGTCCCGACATGCCGCGCGCGCGGACATCCAGTCCTGCCGTTTCGCGTGCTGCCGCGAGCGCGTAGAACGTGCTGATCGATGCGGTGTCCGTGATTTGGCCAAACCAGCCATCGCCCATGCCCATCAATTGTCGCAACCAATCGAGCGTCACTTGCTCAAGTTCAGTCACAGCCGGACTCGTAACCCAAAGCATGCCATTGGCGTTGATCGCGGCTGCCAGCAATTCACCGAGAATTCCTGGATACGAACCAGAGTTTGCGAAGTACGCAAAAAATGCGGGATGATTCCAGTGCGTGATGCCGGGCAGCAACGTCTGCTGTACGTCACGCAGCATGGCATCGAGCGATTCACCGTGCGCTGGAGCGGAAGTTGGAAGCGCAGCACGAATATCACCGGGCGCAACACGACTTTTCACCGGCACGCGTTCTGGGTGCTCGAGATACTCGGCGATCCAGTCGACGGCCGCGTGAGCGGCGGCACGAAATTCGTCGGGGGAAAGATCGCCGGTCTGTGTCATACGTGTGTCGGTGCGAGAGTGAGCGGTGCGGAAGGCCGGAAAGATGCGCTGGCGTGTACGCCGATCCAAGATGCGTGCACTCGCTATCGTTCATGCTCCGGTCGCGTATCGCATGGACGCAAAGCGAGATTGCTCCGTAGAACTACGCAGGCGGTGGTGAGTACTCCGCCGAATTGCCCGCGGCCCTTCAATACTGGATTGTCCGTCTTATGAAGAATCGCGAAACCACCGTGCTACCCTTCGAGAGTACTTGGCGCCCCTCCCGAGCCGCACGCTCCGGTGGCACCGGCATTGTCATGATGAACCTCGGCGGTCCCAAGACGCTGGATGATGTCGAGCCTTTTCTGCTCCGGCTGTTCGCCGATCGCGAGATCATCCAACTCCCTTGGCAAAGCGTTCTCGGCAAGTTCATCGCGAAGCGTCGCGCGCCCAAGGTGCGCGGATTGTATGCGGGCATCGGCGGTGGTTCGCCCATCCTGCATTGGACGACGAAGCAAGGCGCTGGTATGTGCGAACGACTCGATCGGCTCTCGCCCGAAACGGCGCCGCACAAGTTCTACGTGGCCTT
>JAYTTR010000359.1:0-5745 GCA_043744935.1 Gemmatimonadaceae bacterium | reverse complement strand
AAACTCCAAACACACGATTGTACTCGCGCAACGACGGGATGTAACCTGCCTGCATCCGTTCCAGTTGCAGGCGCAGAATATTCAACGCATCGGCCCATTGAATGGCGTCCTCGATGCGATCAAAGACGGTGACGCCCATCTCCGCGATGGCGTTCGGGAGTAATGAGCGCGGGCCACACACGCCAACTTCCGCGCCGAGTTTGTGCAGTCCCCAAATGTTGGATCGAGCGACGCGCGAATGCAGCACATCGCCCACGATACAAATGCGACGACCGCGCAGATCGCCCAGGCGATCACGGAGTGTAAGCAAGTCCAGCAAGCCCTGTGTCGGATGCTCGTGCATGCCGTCGCCCGCATTGATCACGTTGGATTCGATGCGCTCCGCGAGAAAACGCGCCGCACCGGATGCCGGATGGCGCACTACAACCATGTCAATTTTCATGGCTTCAAGATTGCGCGCCGTGTCCACCAGCGTCTCGCCCTTTGACACACTGGAACTGGCGATGGCTACATTCACCGTGTCGGCACTGAGCCGCTTTTCCGCGAACTCGAAGGAGATGCGTGTACGTGTGGACGGTTCGAAAAATAAATTGACAATCGTCATGCCGCGCAGCGTTGGCACTTTTTTAATTTGACGCTCGGAGATTTCGCGAAAGGGCACGGCGGTGTCGAGAATCAGATTGATCTGTTCGGCACTCAGTGCTGCCAAGCCCAGGAGATCTTTTCCGAGAGAGCCGGCCATTGCGTCAATCCTCGCTGTGTCGAGAAGCGATCACCACTTCGTCACGTCCGTCGAGTTCCTCCACGAAGACATCGACGCGCTCGTCGGCGGCAACATCGATTTTCCGTCCAATAATATCCGCATGAATGGGCAACTCACGTCCGCCGCGATCAATCAAGACGGCGAGGGCGATACGTGCCGGTCGTCCAAAGTCCGCAAGTTCATCAAGCGCAGCGCGTACGGTGCGACCAGAGTACAACACATCATCGACGATGACCACGCGCTGATCGTCGAGCGTCCACGGGAGATGCGTGGCACCAACGACAGGGCGCGGTCCGACAGTTTGCAAATCATCGCGATAGAGTGTGATGTCAAGCGCGCCGCGCGGTACGTTCACGCCTTCTTGCGACTCAATGATACGACTGATGCGCTCGGCTAGTTGCACGCCGCGTCGCTGAATGCCCACCAACACGAGGGCATCGGTGCCGGCATTGAGTTCAAGAATCTGATCTGCCATCCGACGGAGCGTGCGATCCAGCGCGCGGGCGTCGAGTACGGTTACGGTCTTCGGTGTCATGTGCGGAGAATATATCGGTCCGCCACGAATTCCCCACCGCCCGCGCCTACATCGTGCCGATTACCACTCGCGCAGGCCGCGCGGTACCTCGCCTTCGATGGAACGTGCGGGTCGCACACTGGAGAGCGGAGAGACGTTGCGGGCGGCAGCGCGGGCGACACGCAGGCGTGCCTTATCGACTGGTGGTAGCGTTGAGGTCGCGGCATACATCGCAATGTTGCTGGCCGCATCGAGCGTCGCATGCGAAAACCCGTGACACCAATCGGGGCCATACGGATGCGCTTCGGCGCGCTCTTCAACGCCGCGACCAAAGGCCAGACACTTTTCGGCAGCTTCGCGCAAAGTGCGGCTCGACGCTAAATGTGCGACCACGACATGATATCCATCGCGACGTCCCAATTGATACGTTGGTGACTGCCGCGCTTCGCCATTGGATGGGTCGACCATGCCGGACGCAATCCCCGTCAGTATCACACACAGCTGCGAGAAGTAGCTGCGTACCGGATCAACCGGCGGTTCTTCGAGGATCCTGGACATCGGTGTTTTCTCAGCAGGGGACACGTCAGCTCGCAGAAGGCGAACCAGTCACTAGCCCTACCGAGCAAGCGGCGTGCCGCCCGTCGGCGGCACCGGGCCCCTCTCGCTAGTTGCCGCACCGTTACCGCACCGTTGCAGCGCGACTACCGCGAATGCGGTTCCAATGCCACAGTACGCCGCGTTGCGCTATGCGGCGAACATCTGGAGATGTGTACCAACCATGTCCGCCATGTGCATCAGCGTTGGCCAGTCTGCGTGCCGCACTGTCACATATCCGTCTGACAGCAGCGTGCTTTTCCAGTCGCGTCGTGGCGCGCCGATGGGCAATAGATCGACGGTGCAGATTGCATCGCCCAGTCGTTGGCGAAGCAGTTCCAATCCCTCGATGCGGACAATGCGTCCTTTGCCGTTTGCGCGCTTGGTGATGCACGCCGCATTGTACTTGCGCTCGATCTGCAACGAAAAGGTGCCGTGCACTTCGGCCTCCGCCCACCCGGAAAACAAATCGACATCGCTCGCAAAATTCATTAAATCGACCGTACGTGCTCCCGGTGGACGCGCCGCGACTTCACCGAAGACGGCTTCACCGTCCGCCTTGCGATACCACTCCATGTGCGTGAAGCCTGTATCGTAGCCCAGCGTTCGCAGCACTTGCTCGCCCATTGCACGACCGCCGGCCAACGTCGGATCATCGACGTCGCGATAGCTCAGGGTTTGAGGACTAATCCATTCGTTGGTGCGCGCGATGAGCGGTCGCGGTCTGTAGTACGCGATATGGAAATATTTGGTCTCTCCACCCGCGCAGATGGTGTCGAAGGTGTACTCGTCCCCCTCGATAAATTCTTCTATATCGACCTCCGCGATGTGCCCGAGTTGCGCAATGGCATTCGCGACATCGGCCGTATCGTCGCAGCGAAAGGTGTCCATCGAACCAGCGCCGGAAATTGGTTTGATGATGAGCGGATAGCCAATTTTTTCAGCACCAGCCCAGACCTCGACCGCACTGGTGGCGACCTCGTGCCGCGGCACGCGCACACCACCAGCGGCGAGCGCTTGTTTCATCAAGTCTTTATTGCGAAAGCGTAACGCCTGTTCGTACGACTGTCCCGGAACGCCGAGTGCTTCGCGAATCAGTGCCGCGAGTTCGATGCCGGGCTCCCACAGACAACAGACGCGATCAATCGTGCGCGCACCAAGCCACTGTTGAATGTGCGTGATGGCCGATCGCGTGTCAGTAAAGAGATCTGGCACCTGCAAATACCCGCTTAGATGTTTGCGCGCCATTTCTGGAAGATCGTTGGCCGGACCGTTGGCGACGCCGAGAACGGTGGCACCCTGCACGGACAGACCGCGCGTAAAGAAGGGCATCTCGCCCGGAAATCCTGGCGTGAGCATCAGCACTGTTTTGGACATGCGTATCGCTCGTAGAGGGTAAGACGATGTTGACGTGATCAGCCGAGATGCACGCGAACGACGGAGATGACGTGTTGCAATGCGCGTTGGACGACGGCCGTGTCGGGATGGCGAAGCATGATGAAGCCTTCGCCTTCGTAGCTACCGGTGGGAGTTTGGCCGACGGTCGGAATTTTTGCATCGCAGATGATGGTGCCGAATTCTCGGAGTATCGTATCGAGTCCTTCGATGGAACGGACACGCCCTGCGCCCTGTCCACGCAAATAGGCCGTGCCGACCGCGTATTGCCGCGTGGGTGGTGTGAATGTGCCACCGAGCATGACTTGGACCCACGCACGCACAAAATCGATGTTGTTGGCGCGCGACATCATGGTGGTGATTTGCGCGCCGGGCGGTCGGGCCGCGATCTCACTGATGGCGACCGTGCCATCGGTTCGTCGAAACCATTCACAGTGCGTCACGCCGGTGTGCATACCGAGTGCCGCGAGCGCGCGATTGCCGACGGTGCGAATGTCGTCGTATTGTGCGTCGTCGATGTTCCGCGGAAGCAATACGCCCCATTGAATCCACGGGTGTTCGATGACCTCGAGTGGTGTTGGGAAATAATGTGTGAGCGAATGCCATACCGGCGTGCCCGCAATGGAAACTGTTTCGAGTGAATGCTCGGTGCCTCGCAGAAATTCTTCGGCGAGCATTGGATTGTCGGCCGTTGGCGGCGTTGTTGCGAACACCGCGTCGAGCGCGGCCATGGTGGTGATGCGGTGTGTCGCCAATGCGCCCGCGCCCTCCGGAGGTTTGACGACGATGGGAAATCCTATTTCCCGAACAAAGGCGTCTGCATCAGCGCGATTGGCGATGAGCTGATGACGCGCTACCGATATTTTGGCCGCGCGCAACACGTTTTTCATGCGCGATTTATCGCGAAAATTCCGGGCGGCGGCGCTTGGCAGTCCGTTGATATCGAGGCGTTCGCGAACGAGGGCCAGCGGCAATTGCAATTGTTCGTACGCGCCGAAGCAGTGCATGACTTGTCCGTACTGTCGCGACAGCGCGCGCACCGCCCACTCTAACTGTGCAGCGTCGGTGACATCGTCGACGCGCCAATGTCCAACCACTCTTGCGGCCAGCGAAGGCGCCAGTGCGGAGAGCGGTTGCTGCGCAATGACGGCGACTTGTATACCGGCAAACGAGGTGGCAGCCTCGATCATCTCCGAGGCCGCCGGTGAAAACATTGGCGCGACGAACACGGCGAGTGTCATCGTGCCGCGGTGTCAGGCGCGCATCACTGACAGACCCACGCCCCGCCCTGCACTTTCGCCATGGCTTTGGTACCGGTGGCCGAATCGGTGGCGGTGATGGTGACTGGTTCGCTGGATCCGTCTTCGGTATTGCTCGTGCTGCACGTGGCGATTTTGCGCGCGGTAAGGTGTCCGCTGCTATCGACGCTGAAGATGCCAAAATCCTGCATACCGCCGGCACCGGGTGCGTGCGTGCCGGTGAGTTTCAGTCGCGCGTTCGGGCTCCAGCCGGTGCCTTTGAACGTGAGTCGTGCGCCTTGCGCGGAACGTTCGGCTTCGACGCTGAGCTGGGGCTTGTTTTGCCGGTGCGTGACGGCAAATGCGGTAGTGGCGCTGAGGGCAATCGCGGCAAACGCCATTGCCGGAACCACCAGACGTCGCATGAGCTGTGCACCACGTTTGGCCTGATCAACATCCTGCATCGCACTTCTCCATCGGTATAAGGGGCGGCGGTGACGGTACCGCCGCGTGGGCAGAAAATGTGAGCAAACACATGCGGATGCAACGGCGTGCACGAATTGATGTGCAGCAAAAAACCACACGTCGCTGGCACGATGTGTGGTTATTTGCGATGCAACGGATGAGGCGAGATTCGAACTCGCGAGACGGTTACCCGCCCACACGCTTTCCAGGCGTGCGCCTTCAACCACTCGGCCACCCATCCGGGGTGTGTCCAGCAACTGCACAAGCACGGACAGGGTGAGATTCGAACTCACGATACCCTTGCGGGTACGCCGGTTTTCGAGACCGGTGCCTTCAACCACTCAGCCACCTATCCTTTCGGTGGTGCGGAGCAACCCAGTGCGTTGGGTCACGGACACGTTCCGATGTAGCCTCTATTGATAAAATACCCGCAGGGTCAGTGTCAACGTTTGTGCGGTTTGAGTGCGTGAATGACGGCGGGTCCGGGGACGGCAAGATGAGTGCAAGGCGTTCGTGGAATTACCGGCGCGCTGCAAAAAACTCCTGCAGCAACCGCACCGACTCGTCCAGTGCGACACCGCCCAATACTTCAGGACGATGATTGAGCTTCGAATGCCGCACTAAATCGCCAACAGAACCACACATGCCGGCCTTCGCATCCCACGCGCCAAACACCAGTCGTTGCACGCGTGACAGCACGATGGCACCGGCACACATCGCGCACGGTTCCATGGTCACCACCAGTGTTGCTTCGCGGAGTCGATCGCCAAGCACAC
>JAYTTR010000358.1:0-22222 GCA_043744935.1 Gemmatimonadaceae bacterium | reverse complement strand
ATCGAGCCGCAGGAGTTGCCGCGACTTGCGCCTTGGCGAGCTGCGGAGCGAGTACGGCGGTCAGTGCGAGTCCGACAAACACTGCGGCGGATCGGCGGCGTGGCTGAGATCGCGATGACATGGCGGGAAGCTGGTCGCCGCGTCACGTCGCGTCCAGCCGATGCGTGTTTTTAAAAGCCCCAGTGCGTGGCGAGTCGTTTGCCGAGGTACACGCCCAAGCCAGTTCCGACCATCGACAGGGCGAAGGCGGTGAAGATGCCAACCCGCTCCCCCGCATACCAACCGAGGCTGCCGAAAATGAAAGTGCTGAGAGAGATGAGCAGTCTGGTCATATTTACAAGACGCTCGGCGTGGCGGTGGCGAAACAGACGATTGACAGTTTGGCCAGGTCTCGCTAGCGTCGTGCGACGTCGACATCGCACAGTGTTGACCAACCAGCGCGGGGGACCGACCGCGAACAACGAGTGCTCGGTGCGTACGGCAGGGCCGGACTCCGATCACACAGCGACAGGAGTACTGCCATGCGTACGACCGGCAAAGTAAAGTGGTTTAACGACGCCAAAGGCTTCGGTTTTATCACGCCTGACGACGGTTCGAAGGATTGCTTTGTTCATCACTCGGCCATTCAAGGCGGAGGCTTTCGCACGCTCGCAGAAGGCGAGAAAGTGGAGTTCGACATCGTGCAGGGTCAGAAGGGTCCCGCTGCAGAGAGCGTAACGAAAGCGCTCGCCTGACCGACGGTCATTGTGACGTTGTCAAGAGCCGTCGGATGTATCCGGTGGCTCTTTCTGCGTCTGCATCGTGCTAGCCCTTTTGTATAGCCTTCGCGATGATGAATGCGGCGCCCGCCGCCAATCCACCAATCGTGACCGTCTGCAAACCGCTCTTTAATGGAGAGACGCCAGTAAAGCGCCCTTTCAGCCACCCAAACGCGGCGAGCGCGATGAGTGTTACGATCACCGATATCTGCAATGCGCGCTGCGGGCTGTCGGTGTAAATCATGTACGGCGCCAACGGAACAAAACCGCCAACGATATATGCACTCGCAATCGTTGCTGCACTGCGCACCGCACGTTTCGGATCAGGCGCTTCAAGCCCAAGTTCAAAGCGCATCATGAAATCGACCCATGCACTTGGACGTCGCTCAAGTCCATTCATCACCATGGCACTTTCGTCGACGGTTAATCCGTACCGTTCCAGAATTTCGCGGACCTCTGCACGCTCGGCGTCCGGCTTGTCGACCATTTCTTGTTGTTCACGCGCGAATTCGCTGTGATAATGCTCCTCCGCGCTTCGCGCCGCGAGATAGCCGCCGAGTCCCATTGCAATAGAACCAGCGGCAATTTCGGCGAGGCCGGCGGTGACGACGAGTGACGTTGCGGCAACCGCACCAGAGATGCCCGCCGCGAGCGCGAACGGCACCGTGAGGCCGTCAGACATGCCGATCACAACGTCTTTCACCGACTCGCTACCGGTGAAATGCGCTTCATGATGATGGTCGTGATCTTCGTGGAGCGCTGATGTCACAATGCCTGCTCGATATTTGGAAATGCAAACCACGCCGGATGCAAAGAATTTACTCACCGACCTCGGTGTAACACGGGATTTGACGTTTTGGTGCCCGTCGTGTCAGCAACCGTCGCACACGTGCGCGCAGCAACGACATGTCAAATGGAATTGTGCACTGTATAGTGGCGCTGTTTCAGCGACAACTGACGGCAATGTGCTCAACAGCGCTTCGAGATCGTGGCGCGACAGGCCCGGCAGCGACGCAATGTCTGGATTGACAGCAGCGGCGTCCGCCGTACGCACGTAGCCGAGCTGCGATTGTGCTGCGAGAACAGCGGCTACGTACACGATCGACGTGAGACCCCGCACGTCTGCCTCCAAGTCGAGTGCGCGATGATGAAAACCGCTCACCCGCTGCAATTCGATGGGGAAACGCCACGTGCGACACAGCGCTTCACCGAATGCCTCGCGGCGCGCGCCGTAAAACGCCGAGTCGACAATTTTGAAGCCGCGCGCGCGCAGTGCGGGGTCGTTCAACAGCACCGCTTTGAGTTCAACGCTGTTGCGTCTGGATGTTCCGCGAGTTGCATCACGCGCATGGCGACTTCGAGCCAGAGTCGAGCGTTACTTGGTGCGCCGCGAGTATCATCGCATGCTGTGACGTCTGTGCCGCGTCGAGGGCTAGGCGTGCCGTGTTGAGGTGGACCACGCCATGCGACGCGAGTGAATAGAGCAAGCCATGCAGTTGTGCATTGTCGCGCTCCATTTGCCCAATCGATGCGGACAGTCGCGACAGGTCCGCCATGTTTGCCGACGGCGCCGCGTCGCGCGCGATCAACTGGCTGAGCATGCGCTGACGACCGGCAAGATTCACCGAGCGCGCACCGAGTGCGGAGCGAGCGTTGACGCGTAGTTGACCCCACACACCGAAGGCCAAGGCAATGCCCAAGACTGCAAGTACGCCACGAATTGCGCTGCGTGCGCGTCGGTGGTGAGAATGCGGATGGTCGGGATGCGCGCAGATCGCGTGTGGAGACGAAGAAGCAGTTTGCGATTCGACGACGCGTCGGCGACGACGCTCAGCCTCAAAGGCGTATCGTCGCGCCTGGAGCCCAACTTGAGTACGTGCGCCCTTAAACCTTGTGCGTTGACAGGAGCAGACTGGTTTCCGAGTTTGCAATGCCTTTGATCGTGCGAATGCTGCGGAGCGCTTCATCAAAGGTTTCGAGGCTATCCGTGCCCAATTCCGCGACAATATCCCAACGTCCATTCGTAGTGTGCAGGGCGCGAATTTCCGGATATCCACGCAATGTTTTCAGAATCGCGTCCGAGCGATCGCCCTCGACGCTGATGAGCATGACCGCGCGTACCCGATAGGCTGCAGCCTCGGATGCGGTGCGGACTGTGAAGCCCAGGAGCACGCGTTGCTCGACGAGCTTGTCAATGCGATTCTGCACGGTACCGCGAGACACGCCGAGCTGTTTGGCAAGTTGCGCGACGGAGAGGCGGGCGTTTTCGCGCAAGAGCGAAAGGAGGCGATGGTCCTGACTATCCATGTTTTTGTGATTCGCGGTTCGATTTGCACATACTGTCAAACCTAACCTACATTTAGTCAATAATGTGAACATAATTGGTAATCAATGCAGCTTGTTGCTAACACGAGCGGGACGCAACTTACCTGCATGTCAACCACACTCTTCGCCGCGCCTCAACAATCAGCGTCTCCCTCGCCTCGCTACTCGGCACGCACCAGCACGACACGCGTCCAGATCATTGGGGTGCCGATGGACTTGGGCGCGAGTCGACGCGGCGTGGATATGGGACCATCGGCGATGCGGCTTGCGCCGCTCAATGCGCTGTTGTGTGGTCTCGGTCTTGTGGTCGATGATATCGGTAATGTCGCCGTGCCCGATCGGGCGTCGCTCCCGATTGAAGCCACCGCGCGATTGGCCGCGATTGCTGACGTCTGCGCGGAGCTCGCACAGCTGACGGCCACTGCGGTTCGGGATGGGGTGCGTCCGTTAGTGTTGGGCGGCGATCATTCGCTGGCTGCCGGCTCGATCGCTGGTACCGCCACCGCGCTTGCTGCTCGTAACGAGCGGGTGGGTGTGATCTGGTTGGACGCGCACGCCGATTTAAACACGCCCGCTACAAGTTTGAGCGGCAATGTGCACGGTATGCCCGTCGCGCATTTGCTGGGACTCGGTGATCATCGACTGTCACATCTTGCCGCGGTGTTTCCGGCTGTACGCGCCGAACATTTCGTGTATGTAGGGCTGCGTGATCTAGACGCGGCGGAGCGGGCGCTCATCAAGTCCATGCACTTGCACGCATTCACGATGCGCGATATCGATGAACGCGGACTTCGTGCCGTCATGGATGATGCTGTCACCATTGCCACACGTGGCACGGGCGGTGTGCATTTGTCGTGCGATGCCGATTGGATTGATCCACGTGAAGCACCGGGTGTTGGCACACCGGTACGTGGCGGTGCCACGCTGCGTGAAGCGCATCTGGCGATGGAAATTATTCACGACTCCGGTGCGCTGTTGGCGATGGATCTGGTCGAGATCAATCCCATCCTCGATCAACAAAATCACACCGCTGAATTGTGTGCGGAACTCATCGCGAGCGCCTTTGGGCGTCGCATTCTCTAAGCGAGGCATCGACGATGACGAGCCTGACGGCGCTGAGCGCCACTGACGAAAGTATCGCCCGTGAAGAGACGTGGGGTGCGCACAATTATCATCCGCTGGACTTGGTAATCGCGCATGCTGAAGGGGCGTGGGTGACGGACGTTGAAGGGCGCCGCTATCTCGACTGTCTCAGTGCCTATTCGGCGGTGAACCAGGGACATTGCCATCCGCGCATTCTGGCGACGCTTGTGGAGCAAGCATCGCGCGTGACACTCACGTCGCGGGCGTTTCGCAATGAACAACTTGGTGCGTTTTGCGAAGAGTTGGCCGCCTTGTGCGGTATGGAGATGGTGCTGCCGATGAATACGGGCGCGGAGGCAGTGGAGACGGCGATCAAGGCGGCGCGACGTTGGGGGTATACGCGCAAGAACATTCCACAGGATTGCGCGACCATCATTGCGTTCGACAATAATTTCCATGGTCGGACGACGACGATTGTCGGGTTCTCCAGCGAGCCATCCTATCGTGCGAACTTTGGCCCATTTGCGCCCGGCTTCGTGTTGGTACCGTTTGGTGACATTGCGGCGGTGCGTGCGGCGATGACATCGCATACGTGTGCGGTGCTCATCGAACCGATCCAATGTGAGGCAGGGGTGCTCATTCCACCCGACGGTTTCGTGCGTGATCTCGCGGCGTTGTGTCGCGAGCAAAACGTGTTGTTGATCGCTGACGAGATTCAGACGGGTTTAGGGCGTACGGGACGCATGTTCGCGTGCGACTACGATGACGTGCAGCCGGATATGTATGTGTTGGGGAAGGCGCTGTCGGGCGGGTTCTATCCCGTCTCGGCGGTGGTGTCGAGTCGCGACGTGCTCGGCGTTTTTGGCCCAGGTTCGCATGGTAGCACGTTTGGCGGGAACCCCTTGGGGTGCGCCGTCGCGCGGACTGCGCTGCGTGTGCTGGAAGACGAAAATCTCGTCGAGCGATCGGCGGTACTGGGTGCGTGGCTGCTGGCACAGGTGCGCACCATTCATCATCCGAGCATTGTGGCGGTGCGAGGTCGGGGGCTGATGGTGGCGATCGAACTCAATGAGCACGCGCGTCCGTACTGCGAAGCGCTGAAAGCGCGTGGCATGTTGTGCAAGGAAACTCATGATTTTGTTATTCGACTGTCGCCGCCGTTGGTGGTTAGCGAGGCGGATTTAGCGTGGGCGGTGGAGCAGGTGCGGGAGGCGTTCAGCAACAGGGATTAGGGAGTAGGGGATGGGGATGGGGATTTGGGGAAGATGACGGCAATCGCCGGCGTTCCGTTAGTCTTGTCCATTCCCCGATTTGCAATTTCCTCTTTCCTCGCGGTTCAGGAGTTTTTATGTCCGACACGCGCGAAGCGGTCCAGCGACGAAGTTGGGAGACGAATGCCGACGCGTGGACGTGCGCGGTGCGAGAGCAGCACATTCCCAGCCGTCGGGTCGGAACGGATGCGGCCATCGTGTGGGCGTGCGAGCGCATCGGTGGACGACGCGTGCTTGATGTGGGATGTCGTGAAGGGTGGTCGTCACGCGCGCTCTGCGATGCAGTGGTGGCGAACGGCGAGCGCGAGGTGCTCGGTATCGATGCGAGCGAAGGGCTAACTGCTCGTGCAGGCACCAATGGCGGCGAGACTGGCGCGAGTGGTCCGCGAGACCAGGTCATCGCGTACGACGATGTTGTGCACCGTCCCGCGCAGGTCGCGGGTCCGTTTGATTTGATTGTCTGCAACTTCGCCTTGCTTGGTGACCCGGTGGGTCCGCTGCTCGCTGCGCTGGCCTCGAGGCTCGCTCCGCATGCGCATTTGCTTGTGCAAACGGTGCATCCGTGGACTGCCCTGGGCGATGTCGCCGACGAGCACCGTTGGCGCGAAGAGCGGTTTCAAGGAGATGGCGTGCAATGTCCGGTCGAAATGCCGCGGTTTTTTCGCACGCTGGCGTCGTGGTACGCAGAGTTCTGCGCCGCAGGACTTATCGTTACCGCCGTCGACGAGCCGCTGCATCCGGCCACGGGGCGATCATTGTCGCTGATGTTCACGTGCGTGCGGAGCGCCGTATGAACGCAACCAATGAGGATCGTCTCGCGAAGTTGGCGACGATCTGTCTGGCGCTCCCGGAAACGTCGATGGTGAGCAGTGGATCGCATGCGAGTTTCATCGTCCGCAAGAAGACGTTTCTCTATTTTTTGAACAATCATCACAGCGATGGTATTGTATCGATGTGTTGGCGCACGACGCGCAGTGAGAATGCGACGTGGGCGGCACATGACAGTAGCCGCTTTTACCTTCCGGCCTACCTCGGTGCGCAAGGGTGGGCGGCGATGCGATTGGATGTCGGGCCAATTGAATGGAACGAGGTCGCAGGCTTCGTGCTTGACAGCTATCGACTTGTGGCGCCGAAACGTTTGTCGGCCACGCTGGCCCCCCGCGATGCTTGAAATGTTTTAGCGCGTCGAGCGCTGGCATCGGCCTTTAGAGTCGGCTACTCTAACGTGGTTATCGGCAGGTTCCGTCGATTCGACGGGTGACACGCAGACTCGGAGCAAACCGAATGATCGTTACTTTCGTGCAACGCGCAGCGATTGCCGTGGGATCGGCTCTCGTATTCACGCTATTTTTGCGGCCCACCATTTTGCCCGCGCAAGCCGCGACTGGCACCGTGCGTGGCAAGGTGACTGACGCCGCCAACGGTCGTGGGTTGAGCGAAGTGCAAATTCTTGTCAACGGCACGCGCGTCGGCACGATTAGCGGTGCGAATGGCGAGTACACCCTCGTAGCCGTTCCGGCGGGTGCTCGTGCGCTCGTGGTGCGACGCATTGGGTATCAACCGGTTGCGCCTGCGGTAACTATGACGGCCGGCGGTACTGTGGCGCTCGACATCGCCATGCGTGTCAGCGCCGTGAACTTGAGTGAGGTTGTGATCACTGGATCTGGTGCGCCGACAGAAAAGCGGAAGATCGGCACGAGTATGGCGTCGGTCGATTCCACGTTGATCTCTCGCGCACAGGCCGTGACACTCGATCAGGCGTTGCAGGGCAAAGTCGCCGGTGCGCAGATCTCGCAGAACTCCGGTGGACCCGGCGGCGGTGGTGTTTCGGTGCGACTCCGCGGCACGAACTCGTTCATTTCCGGTTCCGATCCGCTTTACATCATTGATGGTGTGATCATGGATAACGGGTCGGCGCAGTTAACCGATTTAGGTGGACGATCCAATCCCCAAAATCGGTTGGCCGATCTCAATCCCGCCGATGTTGAACGCATCGAGATTATTCGGGGCGCCGCCGCGGCCGCGCTGTACGGATCGCGCGCCAATAATGGCGTGGTGCAGATATTCACGAAGCGCGGTACCATCGGGAAGCCGCGAATCACGTTTACATCGCGCTACGCGTCGAACGAATTGCGAGCGCAGCAGCCCTTCAATTTGTATCCGTACGACGTGAACGGATTGCCGACGGCGCGATTCAACTACCAGAACGACATCTTCAAACGCTCGCCAACAACAGAACAGAATCTCGCGATTGAGGGAGGTACCGAAGGCACGCGGTACTATCTCAGCGCAAACGCGTCGAGTGAAGATGGCATTTTGCGATCCACATCATCGCGTCGCCAAGGCGCGCGCGTGAACCTGCAGCAGCAATTGCATCCGCGGCTCATCGCCAACATCACGGCCAACTACGTCAGCACAAGCAATCAGTTCCAGGCGTTCGGTGAGCAGAACGACTATGGGATTATGGGTTCGTTATTCTTCGCGCCAACGAACGTCGATTTCCGTCCGGTCAACGGCATCTACCCGCTCCCGCCCGCCCTTGGCACGAATCCATTGCTCGCGATTGACCGCATCAAGAATCCGCAAACGATTGATCGCTTTATCGGATCAACGAAACTGACGTGGACGCCAATCACCGCGCTGGTGATGGACTACACGGTTGGCCTCGACAATACGGGCTTTGAACAGCGACAATTTCTTCCGCGCAACGCGGTACTAGGGACGGCGCCAAACTCGACGGGGCGATCGCAGTCGGTGTTTCAGTCGACGCGCGTGGTCAATCAAGACGCCATTGCGACTTATACGTGGAAAGCCCCGTTCGATCTCGAAATGCGCACCACCGGCGGATTTAACTACACGTCACAGAACGTGCGGACTACCAACGCGGTCGCAAATGGACTCGCTCCCGTTGGTGAGTTGGTCAGTGCCGGCTCCACGTACGCGGCCGGCCAGTCCGAAGTAGAGCTACGTACGCTCGGGTTTTACGCGCAGCAGGAAGTATCCATTTTGGATCGGCTCTTCTTGACCGGTGCCGTGCGTTATGACGCGTCGTCAACCTTTGCGCCGTCCGAACGTTGGCAGGCGTTTCCCAAGTTTTCCGCATCGTACGTGGTGCTGAACAATCGATCGGGCGCCATCAACAATCTGCGGTTGCGCAGCGCGCTGGGCTGGGCGGGAAGTCAGCCCGGTATCGTGAACGCATATTCGCAGTTTGTCACTTTTACGCAACTGCCGTTTGCGGGTCGGCCTGGCTTCGTGAACGATGTGACGTACGGCAATCCCACGTTGCGCAACGAGCGGGCGCGTGAATGGGAAGTTGGTACAGAAGCGGGATTGTTGAGTGGCAAGGTGTCGGTGGATGCGACGTATTACAATCGACTCGTTTCTGACCTGCTGTTCTTTCGTCCGCTCGCTACCAGCACGGGATTTTCTCGACAATTCTTCCCGATCGGCACCATGTCAAACAAGGGCTTCGAGTTGTTGGTAAAGACGACCAACGTGGATCAGGCCAATTTCAAATGGGCGTCCACGGCAACGTATACTCGCAACAAAAACCTGGTCGAATCGTTGGCCATTCAAGACTTCCAATCGGCGGGCGGCTATCCCAATCGTATCCGCGCCGGCGAGCCTGCTGGTGTGTTTTACGGTTCGTACGCAGCACGGAATTGCGTGACGGGTGCGCTGCTGCTCGATTCGCTGGGCCGCTATCGTCGCAGCAATCAGGCGGGTGACCTGGGAGCGACGTTGGATATTCGTCGGGCGATCAGCCAAGGCACGTGCAACGATTCGCTGAACAAGGTGATCGGAGATCCAAATCCGTCGTGGCTTGGTTCATTGTTGAACGAGTTCACGCTTGGAAAGAAGTTGCGCGTACGCGTGCTGCTGGACGGTGTTTTTGGGAACGACATCATGAATTTGTCGACGCGTGCGCAAAACGCGGGTGTTGCGAGTAACTCGAAGGAATACGAGCGAGAATTACTGCCGTATGGCGACGCACGAAAACTGCCGCCCGCATTCAACGCGCGCACCCAAGGCATTTTTCAGTATTGGGTCGAAGATGGTTCTTTCGTGAAACTTCGCGAACTGTCGGCGAGCTACACGCTGGATTGGCCATCGATGCGCCGAGTGTTCAAGGAGGGTATCGATCTGACAGTATCCGGGCGCAACCTTGCTGTGTGGACCAAGTACAGTGGCTACGACCCAGAGATCAATCTCTTTGGTACCAACGCCGGCGGCGTTGGGTCGAGTCAAACCACGGCGGCCGATCGAGGCTTTGACTTTGGCGGTTATCCCATTCCTCGCGTGTGGTCCGTTAGTGCGCGTTTCTCTTACTGACCCGCGGAGACCATCTACGATGCGAGCAATCAATATTTTCGCGGTGGCGTTCGCCGCTGTTGCGGTCGGGGCATGCAATCTTGATTTGCAAAACCCCAATTCTCCAACGGAAGTGCAGGTCACAACGAGTGCGGATGGCATTATTGCGCTGGCAACCGGACTGCAATCACGGTTTTCTACGTCGTACGGAAACTTCGCGTACACCTCCGGGTTGGTGACCGATGAATTCGCGTCGGTAACGGCGGCACTGATTTCGATTAGCGATGCAGAGCAGGGCGCCGTGGCACCGGGCACGGGCATCGCGGATGCCGTGTTCAATTCCGAATATCGCACCATACGCACGGCCGACGATCTCCTGGCCGGATCGGATGCGCTGTCGTCGTCGCTCGACGCGGGCACGCGGAGTGGACTGCGCGCGCTCGCCTTTGCCATCAAGGCGGAGTCGCTAGGCGAGGCGATGCAATCGTATCAACGTATTCCGATCAACACGTTTGGCTTGACGTCGCCAGCGTACGTGGCGCGCAGTGAGGCGCTACCGGCAATTCGCGCCCTGTTGGATTCAGCGGCGGCAACCATCGCGACTACGCCGACCAGCGCATTTTTCAACGCGAATATTTTGACACCGGGCGTCAGCCTGCCCAACATGATTCAAATCTTTCGTGCGCGATACGCACGATTGGCGGGCGATCAGGCTGCGGCATTGTCAGCGGCCAACCTCGTGGCTCGCACCGGACCGGCTGCTCTCTCGCAGCTCACATTTCCTGCGCCAAGTGTGAATCCGTTTGCCAACGTCACAGGTGGCACGAACGGCGTGTCGCCGCGTCGTCAGTGGCGGTTGTCGATGTTGCCGTCCGATCAGCGGTTTGGATATTTCGTTGCACCGTCGACAACAGCCGTTGGTCGTGTTGGTGCCCTGCTCGACTTGTGGAGCCGCAACGCAAATGCGCAAGCGCCATTGGCGGTGTATTTCCCTGACGAAGCACTGCTCATCAAAGCCGAAGCATTAGTGGCGCAGGGGCAGCTCCCGGCGGCGCAGGCCGCGCTCGATTCTGTACGCACGGACTGCTTTGGTGGTCGTGGCGTCGACGATCCGAAGGCGTGTCTCGCGCCCCTGCCGTCGCAACTCAGTGCAGCCGACCTCCTCACCGAAATTTACGTGCAGCGGAAGTACGAACTGTTTGGCACGGGCTTGCGCTGGGAGGACGTGCGTCGTCGCAACGCGATTCGTGGTCCGGTTGCCGCGCCGCTTGCGCCGGTTGACGGACAACGCTGCTGGCTTCCGTACGCCTTTGGCGACCGCAACGCAAATTCCAACGCGACAACGGTGCTCCTGCCCGATCCATCAGAGCCGTCGACGTTTCCGTCTGGCTGTATCGTTCAATGAAACCAACATCCATGACCAAGCTCGCGAACAACAGCATGGCAACGCGAACGCTGCACATCGCGGCGACGACAGTGCTCTTTGTCACGACTCTGCTCGCTGCCGCGTGCGGCACGAAGGACGCGGCGAGTCCACTGCAGCCATCAGGTGCAGTCGGTCGAGTGCGTTTCGTGAACGTGATTACGGATACAACGCGCGGACGGGTGAACGCTATTCTTGAAACATTACCGTTTGGCGTAAACCTCACGTACACGCAGTCCGCTCCGGCAACGTTGCCGGCGCCAGCAACGGCGCTGTATTCGGCCGTGCTTGCTGGTGGTCGGACCTTTGTGCTGAAGCGCACGGCCGATACCAACACGATCGTTGCAACGATTCCGTTTACGGTAACGGATGGACAGGATCGGACGGTGTATGCGGTCGGTGGCGCGAACGCGAGCGCCGTGACATCGTATCTCACCACGGATGACAACACGGTGGCGTCGTCCACGCAGACACGCGTGCGCGTGGTGCATTTGAGTCCGACCGCAGGTGCCGTTGATGTGTTTGTGACGACGGTTGGTGCCGATCTGTCGGTGGCAACACCGACGTTGTCCAATGTCTCGTATCAGAGTGCGTCGACATCGTTACTGCTGACCGCAGGCACGTATCAAGTGCGGGTAGTACCAGCGGGAACAGCGGCGGCGAATCGTACGGGCGCGGTGTCGATCAACGTGGCGAGCCTCGCGCTCGTTGGCGGCACGGGCCGTACAATTGTGGCAGCGGACAACACGACCGGTGGGGCGCCGCTGCGGGCGTTTGTGCTGAATGACAGATAGGGGCTAGCTAGGGACTAGGGACCAGGGGTTAGGGGTTAGGGAGAGGAACGGGACGATTGCAAACGCGGTCGTCCCGTTCCTCGCTCTAGTCCCTAACCCCTAACCCCTACCCCCCAAACCCTAACCCCTAACCCTTGCTTGGCGCGGTATAGATCTTGAACGGTGAGAGGCATGAACATCAACGCTCAACTATCAGGAGATCAAACATGCTCATGACGCTTGCAATCATACTCGTCGTACTCTGGCTGCTGGGAATGGTCACAGCCTACACGATGGGCGGTCTTATCCACGTGTTACTCGTGGTCGCGATCATCGTTGTCCTCGTCCGCGTGATCCAAGGCCGAAAGGTTCTTTGAGGGTCCGACGTCGCCGTGACGCTTGCAGCCTCGGAGCGGCGGGCGATTCTGAATGATGCGCCGGTCGGCTGCTGCGCTCGCTTATGAACACGCGAGCGGAGCAGTCGCGTGCGGAAGCCTCGGATGAATTGCTCATTGGTCCAATACGTGGTGATCTTCTCGGTGCTGATCATCTCGCGGCGCGTGCGCGTGCGGTTGCGCGCGCGCAGCGACTGGTTGCCACCCGTGGTCCGCTCCGTCCGGCGCGGTTGCTCGCGCGACTCGCCAGTACGCGTCGTATTCTCAGCGATGCGCATGAACGGCTGATTGCGGCTGCGGCGGCGGACGTAGACGCCGGTCCTGCCGGCGAGTGGTTGCTCGATAACTATCACGTCGTGCAGGAGCATCTGCAGGAAGTGCGCGCGAGTTTACCGGGCGGCTATTATCGCGAACTGCCAGAACTTGCTGGCGGTCCCCTCACCGGCTACCCGCGGGTGTACGAGATGGCGATTTCGCTCATCTCGCACACCGAGGCGCGCATTGATTTAGAAAATGTCGACCTCTTTGTAGAGGCATTTCAAAGCGTGACGCCGTTGTCGGTGGGTGAACTGTGGGCAATGCCGGCGATGCTGCGACTTGGCCTCATCGAGAGTGTTCGCCGGATGACGTTGCGCACGGTGCAACGCCTCGATGAAATCGAGCTGGCCGCGCACTGGGCGGACCGAATACTCGCGGCGAATGCACGTGGCGGATCGGAGCTGCGCGCGGGATTGCGCGAATTTGCGGATGCAGAGCACACGCTCACGCCATTTTTCGTTTCGCGATTCCTCCAATCGTTGCGGCAGGCAGAAGGCGAGTCGCCACCACTCGACTGGCTCGAACACTGGCTGCGTGACGCTGGCGGCAGTCCTGACAACGCCGTCGCGCAGGCCACGCAACGTCTCGCGCTCACACAAATCATGATGGCGAACAGCATCACGAGCCTTCGTGATATTGGGCGCCGTGATTGGCGGATGTTTGTCGAGCGACAGAGCGTGATGGAGGCGGTACTCCGTGATGATCCGTCGGGATTCTATGCGCAGATGACGTTTGCTACGCGGGATCGATACCGCCATGTCGTGGAACGGATCGCCAAGCGGACAGGGCATCGCGAGGTTTCCGTCGCACGATGGGCCGTTGATCTCGCGCATCGACACGCCAATAGCGTGGATGCCGCAACTGATCCGCGCTGCGCGCACGTCGGATTCTATCTGGTGGACGACGGGCTGCTCGAGCTCGAACGGATGTCTGGATACAGACCATGGCTGGGCGAGCGGATAGAGCGCGCCGTGCGCGCGCATCCGAACATGGTGTTCATCGGCGGCCTCGCACTGTGTACCGTGTTCGCGACGCTCGCCGTTATGCTGTTGGTCGGCGACGGAGCGCGGACATCGCTCTGGCTCCTCCTGCTTTTCGCGTTCTTTCCCGCGCTCGATATTTCGGTGAGCGTGCTCAACCAACTCGTCACGACGTGGCTTCCGCCGCGCACCTTGGCGCGGCTGGATCTGCATGAGCATGGCGTCCCCGCAGAATTTCGCACCGCGGTTGTCATCCCCACATTATTTGGCACCATTGATGATGTGCGTGATGCGCTCGAAAATCTCGAAGTGCAGTTTCTGGCCAACCGCGAGGCGCATCTGCACTTCGCGATTCTCAGTGATTTTACAGATGCGACAAGCGAGACACTGCCCAGTGACGACGGCATTGTCGCTGCAGCACTCGACGGCGTTCGCGCGCTGAATGCACGCTACGCGGGGGGAACGTCAGACGAATTCTATCTCCTGCACCGCGCGCGCCATTGGAACGCACAGCAGGGTGTCTGGATGGGATGGGAGCGCAAGCGCGGCAAGCTCTCGCAGTTCAATCAACTCTTGCGTGGCGATTCGACGGACGCATTTTCTGTCATCAGTGTTGACGTTACCACGCTTCGCGATGTGAAGTATGTGATCACACTTGATGCGGATACCGTGTTGCCACCAGATGCGGCCCCATCGCTTGTTGGCGCGATGGCGCATCCACTCAATCGCGCCGTGTACGACGTATCGCGTGGACGGATCGTCCGTGGCTACGGCATTTTGCAGCCACGCGTCGGTGTCTCGCTGCCGAGCGCCCATCGCTCGCGTTTTGCGTCCATTGCGTCGGGACATCCGGGCGTCGATCCGTATTCGACGGCCGTGTCTGACGTGTATCAAGATCTATACGGCGAAGGCAGTTTTACGGGGAAAGGCATTTACGATGTCGACGCGTTTCAACGAGCGACGCATGGCCGTTTCCCGGAAAATACGCTGCTCTCACACGATCTCATTGAAGGCAACTACGCGCGCGCTGGACTTGCCACGGATGTCATCGTGTATGACGACTATCCGTCGAGCTATCTCGCCTTTGCGAAACGCAAGCATCGCTGGATTCGTGGCGACTGGCAACTCTTGCCGTGGCTGCGTCGCGTCGTACCGGGACCCGATGGTCCAGAGCGCAATCGACTCTCGCTCTTGTCACGCTGGAAGATTCTCGACAACCTGCGCCGGAGCACGGTCGAACTTGCCCAGCTGGTCTTTTTGATCGGAGGCTGGACGGTACTCCCAGGTTCTGTGGTGCGTTGGACGCTGCTCGGATTCGGGGCCATCATTGCGCCGTGGGCCACGTCGCTGCTGCTCGCCGTCATACGACCACCGTTTGACAAGTCGTGGCGCGCATATTACGCCGCGGTAGGGCAGGATGCGATCGTGAGCGTGCAGCAAGTCACGCTCGCGTTGATCTTTCTTCCGCATCAAGCGCTCATCTCGCTTGATGCCATTGTCCGCACGCTGTATCGATTGATTTTCTCTCGCGCGCATTTGCTTGAGTGGCAGTCCGCCTCGCTGGTCGAACGCGATGTGGCAAAGAGCGCTGATATCGCGCGCGCAAGTTGGCGCGCCATGCGTATGACGGTAGTGAGCGTCGGCGTTGGCGCGTTCACCATTTCAGCGCTCGCCGTGCGTGATCAACTTCTCCATGACCGCCCGTTGCTTGACCTTGTGCCGTTAGCGCTGTCGATGTGGAGCATCGTCGTGATCTGGCTCAGTGCACCACGCATCGCGGCGTGGCTGAGCCGTGCGATTGCACCCGAACGCCGACAACTCTCGGCTACTGCACGAGAAACGGCGACTCGCTATGCTCGGCTGCATTGGCATTTCTTCGATCACTTTGTGACGAACGACACCCATTGGCTCGCACCGGACAATTTTCAGTCCGAGCCGGAGCCTGTGGTGGCGATGCGCACGTCGCCGACGAACATCGGCCTTCAGCTACTCGCGACGGTCAGCGCGCATGATCTCGGCTTTATCAGCGCCGCGGATATGACCGAGCGGCTCGAACATACGTTTACAACGCTTGCCTCATTGCCTCGCTATCGCGGGCACTTTTACAACTGGTACAACCTCAACGATTTGCGCGTGCTCGAACCGCCGTATATCAGCACGGTTGATAGCGGTAACGTGGCCGGTCATCTGATTGCGCTAAGGCAAGCGTGTTTGCAACTCGCGGAACAACAACAGGAAATTGGCGCGCGATTACATGCGCTCGCGGACCAGGCGTACGCCTTCGTCACGGAGATGGAGTTCGCGTTCCTCTACGATGAATCGCGCAAGCTGTTTACCATCGGTTACCACCCGGAATCCTCCACGGCCGATGACTCGTTCTACGACTTGCTGGCGTCCGAAGCACGCCTCGCCAGCTTCGTCGCCATTGCACGCAACGATGTTCCGGTTGAGCACTGGTTTCGATTGTCGCGCACACTGAATCGGTCGGCCGGCGCGACGTCGCTGGTGTCGTGGAGCGGGAGCATGTTTGAGTATCTCATGCCCGTGCTCGTGATGCGTTCGCTGCCCTTCACCATTCTCGACCAGACGTATCACGGCGCAACGGCGCGTCATCGAGCGTTTGCGCGCGTGCGTGGTGTACCGTGGGGAGTGAGCGAAAGCGCCTACAATCTGCGCGATCGTCATCAGACCTATCAGTATCATGCGTTTGGCGTTCCCGATCTCGCGCTGAAGCGCGGACTTGGTCGCGACCTTGTGGTGGCACCGTATGCGTCCGCGCTGGCTGCCATGATTGATCCGCCGCGCGCATTGGCGAATTTGCGTGCGCTCGAGACCATGGGCGCGCTCAGTGAATTCGGTTTCTGCGACGCACTGGACTACACACGTCCGGCGCCGAATCAGCGCTTTGCCATTGTGTCGGCGTACATGGCGCACCATATCGGCATGACACTCGTTGCACTCGCGAACGTGTTACGCAATGATATCTGGCAGGATCGATTTCATGCCGACTCACTGGTGAAATCGGCAGAACTGTTGTTACACGAGCGCGTCCCGAGGCGCCTGGTCATGCAGGACGCACAGTCGGCGCGTCCCGATGATGCGCGCCCGAATCTCGAAAGCGTTCGCCCCGTTGTGCGTGAGGTCAATACCGCCGAAGCCACCGAACCGCGTATTGCCTTGCTTGGATCACTGCCGTACACGGTGATGCTGAATCACAACGGGAGTGGCTATAGCCGGTATGAATCGCTTGCGGTCACGCGATGGCGCGCGGACGGTACGTCTGACAATACCGGACAATTCTGTTATGTGCGCGATCTCGCCGAAGAACGGACATGGTCAACCGCGCATCAACCAACGGTGACCCCGGCTGATTGGAGTCGTGCGTGGCTCGCGTCTGATCGGGTAACATTGCATCGCGCTGACGGCGACATCGAAACGAAAACAGAAATTACTGTCGTGCCGTCGGACGCAGCCGAGGTTCGTCGCGTCACGGTCACGAATAACGGTCGTGAGCCACGCGAGATTGAGCTGACGAGCTACGGCGAAGTCGTCATGGCGCCGGCCGACGCGGATCGCGCGCATCCGGCATTTTCGAACCTGTTCGTAGAAACCGAGTGGCATGCGTGGTGCACAGCCATCACTGCGACGCGCCGTCCACGCACGCCTGCGGATCCGGTGCTGTGGTGCGTGCATGTCGTGGACGCGGGGCGTGATCGCGTGGGTCAAGTGTCGTGCGAGACCGACCGCGCGCGTTTCATCGGTCGCGGTCGCAGCGTACGCGATCCGACCGCGATGAATTTGCGTGGAGACCTCTCGGGATCGACTGGCGCGGTGCTCGACCCGATTTTTGCGCTCCGCACCACCGTGCGCGTCGCTCCCGGGCAATCCGTGAGTGTGGCGTTCACGACGCTTGTGGCAACCAGTCGCGAGTCGGCGTTTGAGCTTGCCGGGCGATATCACGATTCGCATGCAGCACAGCGTGCACTCGACTTCGCCTGGACGGCGACACAAATCGAATTGCGCGAACTAGGGATCACGCCTGCAAACGCCGCCGTATTTCAGGAGATTGCGGCTCAACTGTTATACCGGAGCAGTACGCTCGCATCGCCGCTTGACGAACAGCGTCGGAATCGCGGATCGCAGCCGCGCTTGTGGTCGCACGGTATCTCGGGCGATAAACCCATTGTGTTGGCCACCATCGATTCGGTTGACGGACTACCAACGCTTCGCGAACTGTTTGCGGCGCATCGGTATTGGCGACGTCGCGGTCTGAGCGTCGACCTCGTGGTGATCAACGCGCAGCCGTACGACTATCTCCAGGAGCTCCGTGACGGAATCACGGAGGCGATGGTGTCTGCGAACGATGCAGCGGCCATTGATCAACCGGGCGGTGTATTTGTCCGTCGACGCGACGTATTTCCTGTCGACGACTTTCTCATGCTGTCGGCGACGGCGCAAGTGCACGTGTCGTGTGATGGACGGTCGCTTATCCGCGTGCTCGCTAGCGCAACAGAGAGCGCCGCGGTTCAGGAAACAACCGTGTCAATGGCCGTAGTCGCGCGCGCGCCAGAGCGAGGCACGCCTGCGTCAGTACCGGTGGTCGCGCGTAGCAATCCGCTCGCGTCGCTGGTGTCTGCGCTGCGTCCGTTGGTTGCCCCATTGCTGCCGCGTGTGTTACGCGCGCGCGATGTTGCCGCAATAGCACCGGTTCCGGCCGTCCTGCGTTTCGACAACGGTATCGGCGGCCTCGACGAACGCGGTGACTACTGCATGGTTATCGACGACGCTTCTTTACCGCCGGCGCCGTGGGCGAACATCGTCGCCAATCCGCGCGGCGGGTTTCTTGTGTCCGAGCGCGGCGCCGGCTGTACCTGGGCCGAGAATGCATACTTCTATCGTCTCACGCCGTGGCATAACGATCCGGTGTCGGATCCGGCAAGCGATGTACTCTTTCTTCAGGATCTCGATAGCCAGGATCTGTGGAGTGCAACGCCAGCTCCAGTGCGCGGCGATGGACGCTATCGAGTGCGGCACAGCGCCGGGAGCTCGACGTTTGAACACGACCACGACGGCATTCGCACGGAATTATTGCTCGGCATGCCAGAAGATGATGCGGTCAAGCTCTCCCTGCTGCGTGTCACCAATCAGTCCGTCCGCCCTCGTCGCATCTGCGTCACGGCCTTCGTCGAATTTACGCTCGGTGCTCGACGTGAGGAGACGCAGTATCAAGTGCGTACACGGAGTGTGCCGGAGCACAACGCTATTTTCGCGCAGAATTATTTCGATCCACAATTTTGCGATTGGACAACGTTTCTCGCTTCAAGCGAACCTATCACGAGCTTCACGGCGGATCGACTGGCGTTCATTGGTCGCAACGGATCGCTGTCCGCTCCAGCGATGCTGACGCGCGACGCGCTGGACGGCGCATCGGGGGTGGGGCTCGATCCGTGCGGAGCGTTGCAGATGCAGATCACGCTCGCCCCCGGCGAATCACGTGAGATCAGCGTGTTGCTCGGCGCTGCAAGTACTGAAGGTGAAGCGCGACGTGTATTGGAACGCCTGCGAACATCGGAGAAGGCGCGCACGGCAATCACGCATTCGCTCGCTTCGTGGATTGCGCGATTGAGCGTCGTGACCGTGCGTACGCCAGACGCAGCATTTGATGCGATGATGAACAAATGGACGCTCTATCAGGCGCTCTCGTGCCGCATGTGGGCGCGCATGGGCTTGTACCAGAGTAGCGGTGCGTATGGATTCCGTGACCAGCTTCAAGATGTCATGGCGTTTGTGTACGCCGAGCCTGGCATAGCCCGAGCACATATTCTTCGCGCGGCGGCACGTCAGTTTGTAGAAGGTGATGTCCAGCACTGGTGGCATCCACATAGTGGTCGTGGGGTCCGCACGCGGTTTTCTGACGACCTTGCGTGGCTTCCGTTTGTGGTGGAGCACTATGTGCGCGTGACTGGAGATCGCGCCGTTCTCGACGAATACGTGCCGTTCATTTCCATGCGCGCGCTCGAACCGCACGAGCATGAGTTGTACGACTTACCCAGCGTCACCGACGAACACGCGAGTGTCTACGAACACTGTCGTCGTGCGCTTCGCAAAGCGTGTACGACTGGCGTGCACGGGCTGCCGCTCATAGGCACAGGCGATTGGAACGACGGCATGAGCCGCGTCGGTGCCGATGGACATGGGGAGAGCGTGTGGCTTGCATGGTTTTTAATTACCACGCTCCGATCCTTCGCGCGGATTGCAGTCGCCCGCGGTGAGCAGACCGAAGCCGATGACCTATTGCGTATTGCCGATGCGTATGCGCAGGCCGTTGAAGCGGCAGGGTGGGATGGGCAGTGGTATCGACGTGCGTACTATGATGACGGCACACCAATGGGTTCGGCCACGAGCGACGAGTGCCAGATTGACTCGATCGCACAGAGTTGGAGCGTGATTTCTGCCGCAGCGGGCACGGCGCGTCAGGATTTGGCGATGCGCGCGCTCAATGCGCGTCTCGTACGAGAGGATGCGCGCTTGATCATGCTGCTCACCCCGCCGTTCGACCATGGGACGCACGACCCGGGGTATATCAAAGGGTATTTGCCAGGCGTTCGCGAGAACGGCGCTCAGTACACGCATGCCGCACTCTGGGCCGTACTGGCGACGGCCATGCGCGGTGATGGTGATCGCGCGTTCGAATTATTTCAGATGATCAACCCACTCACACACAGCGCGACGGCTGTGGATATGGAGCGCTATAAAGTAGAACCGTATGTGGTGGCGGCCGACGTCTACACCGCGCCGTCACAACTTGGTCGTGGTGGTTGGACGTGGTATACCGGCTCGGCGAGCTGGATGTATCGCGTCGGCATTGAGCACATTTTAGGATTTACAAAGATCGGCGACACCTTGCAGTTCTCGCCGCGAGTACCGAGCGCGTGGGGTGAGTATTCGCTGACGTATCGCTTTGGTCGCGCGACGTATGACATCGTGGTCCGGAATCCTGCCGCCGTACAGACATTCGGCGCGCACATCACTGTTGACGGAGTGAAAGTTGACGGTCAGAGCATTCGCCTGGTCGACGATGAACGACGCCACGCCGTGGTCATCGAACCTGCCGCAGCGTCGACCATCCACGTCACTTGACCTGACAGCGGAACAACCCCTTGGGCTGGCAGTCGACTGGCGTCCGGCGGAGTTTCAAGGACGCGCTGCAGCACCGCCGCCTTGTCTGCACCCGCTACTAAAAACATGACGTCACGTGCCGCATTGATGACGGGCAAGGTCAGCGAGAGGCGCCACGTCGCCACCGCATCGGCGTATTCTGCCGCGACCCATTGCGTGTGCTCCCGCACGGCGGCGCCTTGTGGAAAGAGCGACGCCGTGTGTCCATCGGCACCGAGGCCGAGCAGCACGAGGTCGAAGCGCTGTCCAGCGTGTTCCGCTGGTGCGCCATGTGGTGTTGCGAGGAGTGCGCGTAATTCTCTTTCGTATGCGAGCGCCGCACTCGCTGGTGCGTCTTCGCCGTGCATGCGAAGGATATTCGCGCCTGGAATTGGCACGTGTGCGAGCAGCGTGTCGTTCGCCATTTTGTAGTTGCTCTGGGCGTCCGTTGGGGGTACACAACGCTCATCGCCAAAACACACGTATACTGCGCTCCAATCAATTCGCTGTACGTACGCCTGAGTCGCCAATAACTCGTACAGCGCATGTGGAGTGGTACCGCCTGAGAGTGCAACGATGAAGCGATGCCGGTCACGAATGGAACGTTGAGCGCACGCGACCACGTACTCCGCTGCGCCGACCGTGAGCAGTTCCCGCGTGAGATACTCGTGAACCGTCACGAGGGCGCGACGGGATCGTGCCATCCGCCCACGTCCATGGCGAGTCGAGCTGCGTCGCGCGGACCCCACTGTCCAGCTTCGTACGAGTGCGCGGGTGTGACGTTCCCAAGGACTGACTCGACGATGGTCCATGCGGCTTCGACAAAATCCTCACGCGCAAACAGCATCTGATCCCCATCCATCGCATCACCGATCAATCGCTCATACGCATCCATCTCGTCACCATCCGGATGATGCATAATCGTGAACTCGGCAGGATCGGAATCCATCGTTTCGCCCGGACGCTTGACGCGAGCGCCAATGGTAATGCGCACGTCGGGACCTAAGCGAAAACGAATGTAGTTGCCTTCGGTTGGTGAAGGCGATTGAAACGATGACGGCTTGAGCGTCACCAACACTTCCGTCGCCGTGACCGGGAGGTACTTCCCCGCGCGAATCAAAAATGGTACGCCATTCCACCGCGGCGAGTCGATGTGCAATCGAACGGCGGCAAATGTTTCGACGGTCGAATCTGCCGAGACATCCTTTTCGTCTTTGTAGCGGCGGCATTGCCCGCGCACCACGTCGTCAGGAGACAGCGCGCGCACCTGCGCGAACAGCGAAGCCTGCGCGTCATTGAGATGTTGCGCACCAGTGCTGACTGGCGATTCCATCGTGAGAAACCCGAGCACTTCAAACAGATGATTTTGAATGACGTCACGCAGAGCGCCGGCTTCCTCGTAAAACCGTCCGCGGCCGTCGACG
>JAYTTR010000357.1:0-5779 GCA_043744935.1 Gemmatimonadaceae bacterium | reverse complement strand
GTTGCTGAAAGCACTCGCGCAGACGCGGTCAACGCGCGGTCGAGTGGAGGCGGCGCTGCTGCCAATCCTGCATACCGGCCTCGTGACCATGGATCGTATCTCGACGCTGCTGGCAATGAGTCGGCCCACGCTGTACCGCGCACTGAAGGCGGAAGAGACGACGTTCGAGCAAATCCTCGACGGCGCCCGGCAAACGATGGCGCTGCACTATCTCCGTGATCGCACGTTGTCCGTGAGCGACGTGGCGCAGCGCGTGGGGTTTTCAGATCCTACCGCATTTTCGCGAGCATTCAAACGATGGACGGGCACGAGCCCGAAAGCGACGGCCCAGAAACACAGCGTTTCCTCTTCCTAGTCACAGACGGCCTCCTACGTCCGTATGATTTCGCGCAGAATAGTGCAAAATCATACATTTGGGTGACGCGCGAGCACGACCTCAACGAGTAGAATCGGTCGTCCTCAACCAGGAGTTGCCATGCGAAAAATCGTACTGACCTTCGGGCTCATTTCCGGTGCCGTCCTTTCGGCAATGATGCTCCTCACCCTTCCTTTCCAGGACAAGATTGGTTTTGACAATGGTGCGATCATCGGCTACACCACGATGGTACTCGCATTTCTCATGGTGTTTTTCGGCGTCAAATCGTACCGTGATACCGTTGGTGGCGGGCGTGTGACATTTGGCCGAGCGTTATCAGTCGGGCTTTTGATTACCGCTGTGGCGAGCATATGCTATGTCGCCACATGGGAGCTGATCTATTACAAATTTGCTCCGACTTTTGGTGATAAATACGCGTCGTACGCGATCGAAAAGGCGAAGAAGTCCGGCGCAACAGAAGCACAAATCACCGCGCAGACAAAGCAGATGACCGAATTCAAGGAGATGTACAAGAATCCCATGGTCAACATTGCGTATACGTTGCTCGAACCCCTGCCCGTCGGCATTTTATTCACGTTGGTGACGGCGGTGGCGCTTAGTCGGAAGCGACGGGACGAGCGCGTACAGGACACCTCTGCAAACGCGACCTGAGCAAAATGGTCCGGGGAGTGGTCGCCTATAAGCCACCCCCCACTCCCGATACGCGAGCCTTCGTGCCAAGCTACCCGGAGAGAATTGTCAACACGCTCCCACTTTCCGGACGTCGTATGAACACCGCTCCAATCACACTTACGGTCAACGGGACGCGCCGAACGTTCGACGGCGATGCGACGATGCCGCTGTTGTGGTTTCTCCGCGATGAACTGGCGCTCACCGGCACCAAGTACGGGTGCGGCATTTCACAATGTGGTGCATGCACGGTGCATGTGGATGGCGCACCAGTTCGCGCGTGTCAACGCCGCATGCAAACCCTGAACGATGCAAGCGTCACGACTATCGAAGGACTGCATCCAAGCGGAGAACATCCGCTGCAGGTCGCGTGGCGCGAGATCGATGTTCCGCAGTGCGGCTTTTGCCAGAGTGGACAAATCATGCAGGCCGCAAACCTGCTCAAGCAACACGCGAAACCAAGTGACGCCGAAATCGACACCGCAATGAACGGTCATATTTGCCGGTGCGGTACGTACCCGCGCATTCGCGCCGCGATCAAGGCGGCGGCGGAAATGCCACGATGAGCGCGCGCAAATTTCTTCCGTGGATGTCGGCGTCCATCGCGCCGCCAACCTCGTCACCAGTGTCGGATACGCAACGTCGCGACTTCGTAAAGTTGCTCGGCGTCGGCGGACTCGTGCTCGCCGCTGGCTCACTTGGCGTTCGTCGCCTGGATGCCGCCGATGGTCTGTTCGCACTGAGCGCGGAGCCGTGGGAGCCCCACGTGTATGTGCGAATCGGCGACGACGGCATCGTGACGATTTTGTGTCATCGCTCCGAAATGGGACAAGGCATTCGCACCACCATGCCGATGATCATCGCTGACGAAATGGAAGCCGACTGGACACAATGTCGCGTCGAGCAAGCGCTGGGCGACGAGAAGAAATACGGGAGTCAGAACACCGACGGTTCCACAAGCATTCGAGATTTTCTGTCGAAATATCGCGAGGCTGGTGCGACGGTGCGCGCATTGCTGGAAGACGCAGCGGCGAAAGAATGGGGCGTTGCGTCAACCGAAGTGACGGCGCGCAACGGTGCCGTTGTACATACGGCAAGCGGACGGACAAAACCGTTCGGTGCGTTGGTAACAACGGCGCGCACGATCGCGATGCCCACCAAAGAGCGCGTGCGCATCAAAGCACCGAGTGAGCGACGTTGGGAAGGAAAGAAAATGACGTCAATCGATCTCGTACCAATGACGACCGGCAAGGCCGTGTATGGAGCAGACGTCACACTACCGGGCATGAAGTTCGCGGTGATTGCGCGTCCTCCTGTGTGGGGTGGAAAAGTCGTCAGTGTCGACGACAGTCTCGCGCTGCAAGTGGCGGGTGTGGAACGCATCGTGCGCATTCCCGAAACACCTATTCCCGGCGCGTACTTGCCATTAGGCGGAGTGGCAGTCATTGCAAAGAACACGTGGGCTGCCATGAAGGGACGCGACGCGCTAAAAATTACATGGGACCACGGTGCGAACGCGTCGTACGACAGCGCACAATACAAAACGACCTTGATGGATTCTGTCCGCAAGCCCGGCAAGGCTGGACGCGCGGTCGGCGATATCTCGAAAGGACTCGCGTCGGCAACACGCACGGTGAAAGCCGAGTACTACATGCCACATTTGTCGCATGCGCAGATGGAGCCAGTGGTCGCCTTGGCCAACGTGAGCAACGGAAAAGTTGAAGCGTGGGCACCGACGCAATCACCGATGGATGCGCGCAACACGATCGCGCAATACCTCAAGATTGACGCGGCCAACGTGACCGTGCATGTGACGCTGTTGGGCGGTGGTTTTGGTCGAAAGTCAAAGCCCGATTTCATGTGTGAAGCTGCGTTTCTCTCACGTGAAGTGAGCGCGCCAGTGCTCGTTCAGTGGACGCGCGAAGACGACCTGCGCAATTCTTATCTGCACTCGGTTGCCGCGCATCATCTCGAAGCGGGGCTCGATGCGAACGGCAAGGTGACATCATGGTTGCATCGTTCGGCGTATCCGCCCATCGGCGCAACGTTCGCGCCGAATGTTGCCGGCGCTGCGCCCGATGAACTCACCAATGGCGCCAGCGACATTCCGTTTGATATCCCAAACATCAGCGTGGAGATCTGTCCCGCGGTGGCGCACACGCGCATTGGCTGGTATCGCAGCGTCAATGCCATTCATCACGGTTTTGCCATTGGCTCGTTTGTTGACGAGCTCGCGCATGCGGCGAAGAAGGATTCTGCCGACTTCCTCCTGTCGTTGCTGGGACGCGATCGCACCGTGGATTTGTCAACAGCAGGTCTCGTGAAACCGGCAAGTAATTACGGGGCAAACTGGACTGACCATCCGCTCGACACGGCGCGTGCTCGTCGCGTTGTGGAACTGGCAATCGACAAGAGCGGATGGCGCGGTACGGCATTGCCACGCGGTCGAGGACGAGGCATCGCGATGCATCGCAGCTTCCTGTCGTACGTCGCAATGGTCGTCGAGGTGGAGGTATTGCCCGACGGCACGGTGCTGGTACCGAAGACCACGGTCGCTGTGGATGCCGGCTTCATCGCCAATCCGGACCGTGCAAAGGCGCAGATGGAAGGCGCGTTAATCATGGCGATGAGCAATGTGCTCTACAGCGAAATTGCGTTCGCCGAGGGACGCGTTATGCAAGCAAACTTTCGTGACTACGGCGTGACGCGGATGCGCGCGGCACCACGGGTGGTCGATGTGCATTTGGTGGCAAGCGAAGGGTTGCCCGGTGGTATTGGCGAGCCCGGCGTACCGCCCGCCGGCGGGGCGATCATGAATGCGATCTTTGCCGCGACAGGCGTACGCGTGCGCGAGTTGCCGGTGGCAAAGCAGTTGGTTGGGTGGCAAACCGGCAAGGCGGACGAGTAAGCAGTGACGACACACGTTGTATTGGTTCATCCGGAAATTCACTGGAACACCGGTAACGCCGGCCGCACCTGTCTCGCCGCAGGTGCGACGCTGCACCTCATCGAGCCACTCGGTTTTTCGCTCGACGAGCGCGAAGTGAAGCGTGCGGGCCTCGATTATTGGGAGCATGTCGACGTGCGGGTGTGGCCAAGTTGGGACGCATTTGAACGCGAGTTGCCGACGTTTGGTGAACCATATTTCTTTTCGACAAAAGCGACACAATTGCTCTGGGATGCACCGCTCGCTGCGGGGGCTGGAGTGGTGCTCATCTTCGGACGCGAGACCGGTGGATTGCCCGCCGATCTGCATGCCCGCTACAACGATCGGTTTCTCGCCATGCCGATAGTGTCCTCACGCGTGCGGTCACTGAATTTATCAACAACTGTGGCCATCGCCGTCTACGAAGTTTTGCGGCAACGACGGGCACTAAATACGTAGATGGATATTCTCTCAACACTTCGTCAACTCTGGGCGCACGCCGTGTGGGCCGACACAATATTGTGGGAAGCGCTGCAGCAAGCGCGTCACGCCGACGATGCATGGCGTGAGTATACGCACATTCTTGCGGCCGATGCGGTATGGATCGCGCGACTGGAGCAGCAACCACAAACTGTTGCGATCTGGCCTACGCTCGCCCCTGAAGCGGTGGATGCCTTGCGACACGACATCACCACACAATACAACGCCTTCATCGCACGGCTATCGTTGCAGGATTTAGACACGATGGCACCGTATGTGAACAGCACTGGTCGCTCGTTTAGCACGTCTGTTGGCGAGATCCTGCTGCATGTGCTGCTGCATAGTCAGTATCACCGCGGCAAGGTGAATCAGTTGTTGTCGGCTGGTGGGCATGCACCGGCGGCCGTTGATTTCATCGCATTCGTGCGCGGGTCTCCGGCGGCACGTTCGAACGCGAGTTAGATCGGCAAACTGCGGGCTGTGAGCTGCGGCGCCGTGGTTTGCTCTTCTTGTTGTGCCCGAGGTCCAGGATCGCGACAACAGAACAGCAGGGACGCGGATACGAACAGAAACAACGGAAACGCACGGATACCACAACATCGCATTTTGGTTGCGGTTGCGGTTGCTGTATCCGCGTCATCCGTTTCGTGTCAGTTCACTTTATCCGTGTCCCTTGCCGTTTTACGATTTGCTTTTTTGAGACGCGTGCCGTTTCCATACGTTCTGCATTCGTCGAACTTTCCAGAAGAACACAACAGAAAAACCCACATCGCTGCAACGCATGAATACTCGATCGCCCGACCTATCAGATTCACATCGTTCGCATAAATTCGCAGTTGGCGGTTTGCTGTCCTAGCCGCTCGCGACAATATGAAGTTTCGTGATTGCTTCTCTTGTTGTGCCCGAGGGCAAGATCGCGACAACAGAACAGCAGGGACGCGGATACGAACAGAAACAACGGAAACGCACGGATACCACAACATCGTATTTTGGTTGCGCTTGCTGTTGCTGTATCCGCGTCATCCGTTTCGTGTCAGTTCACTTTATCCGTGTCCGTTTCTGTTTTGTGATTTTTCTTTTTTGAGACGCATGCCGTTTCCATACGTTCTGCATTCGTCGAACTTTCCAGAAGAACACAACAGGAAAGCCCACATCGCTGCAACGCATGAATACTCGATCGCTCGACCCATCAAATTCGCGTCGTTCGCATAAATTCGCAGTTGGCGGTCTGCTGTTCGAGCTGCTCGCGACAAAATGAAGTTCCGTGATTGCTTCTCTTGTTGCGCCCGAGGGGCAAGATCGCGACAACAGCACAACAGGGACGCGGA
>JAYTTR010000356.1:0-5782 GCA_043744935.1 Gemmatimonadaceae bacterium | reverse complement strand
ACGCGTAGCGATTTTACCCGGCCGCAGGTCACGATTCTTGACCGGGACTCACTGCCCATCGGTATCGTGGGCTCAAGCAACTTTATTTTTGATGACGCCGAGTTGCAATTTCAATTCCGCGACGTGCTGGAGAAGCAAATTGGTTCGCGACATACCGTGAGCGCGGGTGTTGATGTCGCATCGTCCAGTTTCAAGCTGTCTGGATCGTCCACCAATCCGTCTGGTGCGTACGAAGTTGTAAACACCGGTAATATTCCGTCGTCGAATGGTCGCTATCGCTTTGCTGATATTCCAGCCAACGCGTTTGTGCGCAGCTACACGATTGATGCGGCGCAAAAGCAGGTCAATCTTGCGCAAGGATTGTACGCGGCGTTTGTGGAAGATCGTTGGCGTCCGACGGCGTCGCTCACCGTGCATGCGGGACTGCGGTGGGACTATGATGACATCACGAGTCGCGGCAAGAGCAAGCCTGATCTCAACAATGTTCAGCCGCGCGTTTCATTCAATTGGGTAGCGACGACGAACAGCGTGGTTCGCGGCGGCGCTGGTATTTTCACGGGTAAATTGCCGTACGCGGTATACTCCGACGCCGTGCAGTTTGGTGCGGATGGGAATCAAACGGTGACGTTTCGTGGCGCACAGGCGCCCGCGTTTTTGCAGGGGCCCAAAACCACGACGCTGAACCGTAGCACGCTGCCCGCCCATGAAATTCGCGAACCGTTTGCACTAGGACTAAAACAGCCCAACGCGAGCCAATTCACATTGGGCTATCAGCGACAGCTTGGTGATCGTCTTGCGGTCAGTTTTGACGGGGTGTACGTCGATACCCGCAACCTGCCGCGGTCGTGGGATCTCAATGCGCAGACGCGTGGCATCACCGTGGCCGACACCGTTGGACTATCCACGGCGATCGGCGACTTGTCGCGTCCGGTACAACCCGTGGTCGGCGCGTACCGTCGTCTGACAACGACAGAAACCGGTGGCCGCAGTACCTATGCCGGTTTGTATTCCGCACTCCGCTATCGTGCAGCAAACGCATTGCTTATCGACGCGAACTGGACGTGGTCTCACGCCATTTCCAATACTGAAGACATCAATTTCAATGCATCCGTTGGTAACAACTTTGATCTGGATCGCGCCGACGCGAACAACGATCGTCGACATAAGGTCACGATGCGCACGACGTGGACCGGGATGAAAGCGCTGACACTGAGCGGCATTGCCGATTTCCAGACAGGCACGCCGATAAACCGCGTAGCATTCTTTCGCGACCTGACTGGTTCCGGAGGCGCATACGGCGACGGATTTATCGGCAACTATCAGCGATTTGCCGGCGTACCGCGCAATGGAGAACGGTTGCCCGCAGCGTTCTTTCTCAGTGGCAGTGCGTCGTACGACGTGAAATTTGCTGGCCAGACCCTCACGGCGCGCGGCGATGTGTTCAATATTCTCAATCGCGTCAATGCCTCGGGCTTTGCGACAGGCGTGGGTGGGGGTGGAACGGCCACGCAGGTTGGACGTCCTGGCGATCCCATTACTTACAGCACGGCTGGAGCGCCTCGTCAGGTGCAGGTCTCTCTCGGAGTTCGATTCTGACCGTCGGTATGTATCGTACGCGGCATCTTCGCATCATGATGGCGGGAGCGGTGCTGTCTGCTGCCGCTATCGCATGCGCGCGGGAGAAGGGCGATAAGGGCGTTGCGACTGATGCAAAAACAATGGCTGCGCTTCCGTGGGACTCCGTGGTTGCGCATGCGCGAGGAACGAAGGTGTTGTGGCGCATGTGGCGCGGAGATCCGGCGATCAACACGTATATCGATACGTGGGTGACACCTGCGCTGAAGCAACGCTTCAATATTTCGCTGCAAGCGGTCGATGGGCAGGGTGCAGAGTTGGTGAACACGCTGGTCACCGAACGCGAAGCTGGTCGCGCACACGGCACCGCGAGCCTGCTGTGGATCAATGGCGAAACGTTTAGTCAGCTTCGGCGAGAACAACTGTTAAGCGGACCGTGGTCGCAGGTGTTGCCCAACGCGCAATATGTCGACAGTAGTTCCACAATCATTGCGCGCGACTTTGAACAAAATCCCGAGGGCTTTGAATCGCCGTGGGGCACGGTACAGTTCGCGCTCATATACGATTCCGCGCGCACACCGAATCCGCCGCAGACAGTCAGTGAGCTCGGTGACTGGATTCGACATCATCCTGGGCGCTTCACGCACGATCAGAGTTTTGGTGGCGTGACATTTTTGAAGATGTTGATGTATGCTCGTGCTGGTGGTGTCGAAGTATTTCAGAATGGTTTCGACAGCACGCGCTATCGGACCGGACGCGACTCGGTGTTCGCTTTCCTTCGTACCGTCACGCCGTTTTTTTGGCGAAACGGTGCGACGTATCCACCAGATGTAGCCGCACTTCATCGATTGTTTGCGAATAGTGAGATCGATTTTACGATGACCAACAATCTCAGTGAATTGGCGTCAAAAATTCGACTTGGCGTGCTACCGCCAACGGCGCGTGTGTTGTTGCTGCATGACGGGACCATAGCGAATGCGCATTTTGTTGGTATTCCGTTTAACGCGCCAAATGCCGCTGGTGCCATGGTCCTGGCAAACTTCCTCCTGTCTCCAGAAGCGCAACTGGAGAAAGCGAAGCCCAATGTGTGGGCGGATGGCAGTGTGCTCAACCGGTCGCGTCTACCCGACGAGTGGAAGTTGCGTTTTGCTCTGCTTGAGCAAACGGCGCACGCGCTCCCCGTCGACTCTCTGCGTAAATACGCGCGGCCGGAGGTGTCACCGCTGTATCACGAGCGCTTGCAGGCGGATTGGCGTAACACATTTCGTCACGCGTCGCCGTGAACAGGCGCGACGGCGTGGGCTACGTCGCCGTCGCGTTGGTTGCGGCCCCTGTAATTGTTGGTGCGTTCTATTCATTCGCTGCAGCGCTCGGAATTGCAGGCGCAGGCGCAAGCGGATTCGATCTCTCGCGTATCACACGTGTAGTGAGTGATGCCAGCACATGGCGTAGCGTCGCGTGGACCCTGGCAACGGCGAGCATAGCGACGGCAATCGCGACGACCGCTGCACTGTTTTGCGCGGTACGATTGCACTCCAGTCGCATCGGCCAGCGTCTTGCCGTCATTCCACTCGCTGTACCGCACATTGCCGCATCATTCGCCGTGCTTTTGCTGCTCGGGCAAAGTGGACTGTTGTCACGCGTTGCATTTGCCGTTGGACTCACTACGCAGCCCTCAGATTTCCCCGCGTTCGTCTACGATCGGAGCGGCGTTGCCCTCATCGTGTCGTTCGCATGGAAAGAATTTCCATTTCTTGCGCTGACAGCATTTGCCGTCATTGCCACGCAAGCCGATGCGCTGCGCGAAGTGGCGCGCACACACGGCGCAAGCGCTCGCGCCATTACGCGTCGCATCACCCTGCCGTTGCTTGCACGCGGTATCACACCCGCCGCAATTGCAGCATTCGCGTACTTGCTTGGGCAATATGAGATGGCCGTGGTTCTTGCACCCAGCGATCCGTTGCCATTGTCAGTGTTAACCTATGAGCGCGCACTGGACGGAGATCTGCAGCACCGCGGCGAAGCGCATGTGCTCGGCTTGATTGCTTTGTTGTTCACTGGCGCATTGGTCGTCCTCCATGAACGCTTGCGCCGGGCCGCGCAGAAGGCCGACGCGTGACGCGCGAGGACAAGGCGCCGTATCACCGTGTGTTGGTACTCTCGCTCGGCGTCATCGCATTGGCGCCCATCCTGCTGTTGCTGTTCCGAGCGAGCGCATCGTCGTGGCGCTACCCGGCCCTTGTTCCATCGCAACCCATCGACGACACGTTGCGCTCGCTTGTGTTCACGCCAACGGTCTGGAGCGCATTCGGTACGAGTTTGTTTCTCGCGAGCCTGACCGGTGTTTTGAGCACCGCGTTCGCGTTCGTTGCCGCGCGAGCATTAGCGCGCGCAACCATGACCGCGCGACGTGTCGCTGCGGCGGCCGCGTTTCTTCCTGTAATTGCGCCACCAATTGCGTTGGGTGTCGGTGTGCAAATATTTGCGTTACGAGCGGGACTCTCGGGCGGCATTGCTGGCGTGTTGCTCGCGCACCTCGTGCCGGCCACGGGATATCTCACGCTGTTCTTTCTCGGTGTTTTCAGTACGTATGATTTCGCGATGGAAGACCAAGCGCGCTCGCTCGGCGCGTCCTCAGCACAGCGCTTCGTCCGGATCACGCTGCCAGTGCTCCGCCCACGGTTAATTGAAGCGATGCTGCTCGGCGCGCTGGTCTCGTGGGGACAATTGGCGCTGACCCTATTGGTGGGCGGCGGTGTTGTACGCACGTTGCCCGTGGAATTATTAGCGTTTGTGCGCGCCGGTGATGACCGACTTGCCGCGGCGGCGGCAATAATTCTTACCATACCTCCGGCGTTGGCGTTTGGTATGTTGCAGGGCGGCGTTCGGCAGTCGGGGGTGGCTGCGTGAAAGCGAGCAGTGATCCGCATGATGGCGTTGTGGTGCGCGACGCGCACGTCATGTTCGGTGCGCGCGCAGGGCTGCGAGATGTTTCGTTGCACGTTCGCGCGGGTGAGCGACTTGCCGTACTTGGTCCATCAGGTGTCGGTAAAACGTCCCTCTTGCGCGCCATTGCCGGTCTCGACGCGTTGGGCTCTGGACGTATCATTGTGAATGGTGTCGACCTGACGAACGTCGCCGCCGAACGGCGAGGCATTGTGTATCTGCATCAGTCGCCGTCGCTCTTCCCACATCTGTCGGTGCAAGACAACGTTGGTTTCCCAATGGAGATTCGTGGTGCCACACGTCGAGAAGCGCGGAAGCGCGCCGGCGCACTACTCGAACGTGTACAGCTGAGTGCATTCGCCGAGCGCGCGCCAGCAACGTTAAGTGGTGGTCAACGGCATCGCGTTGCCCTTGCTCGCGCACTGGCGGCCTCGCCCAATGCGCTGTTGCTGGATGAGCCGTTTGCGGCGCTCGATCCGGAGTTGCGGTCGGACGTGCGGTCGGCGGTGTTGGCGTTACTCGACGGTGATCGTGCGCCCGCCACGATTGTCGTTACGCATGACATTGATGAAGCCGTGTCAATAGCGCATCAGGTGACGGTGTTGTTCGACGGTACCGTTGCGCAGCACGCGACCCCAACGGCGTTACTTTCGCAACCAGTGTCACTTGCGGTCGCGCGCTTTTTAGGATTGCCGAATATTCTTCCCGCTGTCAGTGATGGAGCCGGTGTAGTGACGTCGCCACTGGGCACGTTTGTAAGCGCAATCGCTGCTGGTCCGGCGGTTCTGGTATCGCGAGCCGACGCTATTCGGGCGCAACACATATCTATACATGAAGGGGATGTTTTGATGAACGGACTGCCGCACGCGCACATCGTTGCCGTGCAGGAGCGTGTGGGCGGCATCGTGTTGCGCGTGCGCCTCGATGCGCATGACCTGAGCGCGGTTCCGTTTGACGGCGCGCTGTTCGCACCGGGTGATGTCGTTGCGCTCCACGCGGATCGCGCTCGCATTCATGTGCTGTCACACACGATTTAATCAGTCACGGCGTGCGATATGTTTGATCATTGGTTGCGACAACTGAAAGATCGTTGGCTCGCGCCGTTCTCGCGCGTGCTCGGCGCGCGTGTATCCCCGCTCAGTATTTCACTGCTGGCATTCCTGTTCGGGCTCGGCGCCGCGGTCGCCGCATACCGCGGTCACAACGCGATGGCGCTGGTCGCGTGGTTGAGCAACCGTACGATGGATGGACTCGACGGGAC
>JAYTTR010000355.1:0-5793 GCA_043744935.1 Gemmatimonadaceae bacterium | reverse complement strand
GACGTGGGGTGGCGATGGGTACGCGCTCATTTTCGACATTACCGACTTGAGCAACATCGTGAAAACCGATTCGATCAAGGTGGATGCGCGTACGATCAACGATGTCACGGTCTCGCCTGACGGTCGCTATGCGGCGCTCTCGCGAGAAGGCGCGTCGAACCGCATTAATGGTGTCGTTATTCTTGATCTCGCGGTACCGGCACATCCAAAGGTTGCGTCGACGTTCGATCAAGAACTCACTGGTGGCGTACACAACATGTTTGCCACGAATGATCATCTGTTCGCCATTTCCGGCGGACAGAAATACGTGATCATCGACGTGAAGGATCTGACGAAGCCCAAGTATGTCAGCGAGTATCAGTATCCGAACGCGCGTATACATGACCTATGGGTGCGCGACGGCATCGCATATTCTGCGCAAGGCGGCGTGGGCACCGTGATCGTCGATGTCGGAAACGGCAAGTATGGCGGCACGATCGAGAAGCCCAAACTCATTAGCGTGTTCAAGATCAATTCCGGCCACGAGATCTATCCCTACTATCAGAAATCAACGGGTCGCACGTATTTGTTTATTGGTGACGAAGAAATGAGTCGCACCGGACGAGTGTGGGAAGGCACCAAGTACTCGTTGGCGGGCCCGGATGGCAAGCCACCCAAAAACGGTATCGCGCAAACATCGGGTGGATACACCCACATCGTGGATGCCACCGATCCGCTGCATCCGCGAAAAGTTGGTCGCTATCACCTCGAGGACTACGGCTCGCACGACATCATCGTCGAAGACGATATTTTATATCAGGCGTACTACGATGGCGGCGTGCGCATTGTTGATGTGTCGGGCGAATTGATGGGCAACCTGGCCGATCAACATCGTGAAATCGCCGTGTTCAAATCTTACGATCCCGATGGCTACACGCCAAACGCACCGTTCGTCATGAACGCGATGCCATGGAAGGGCCATGTGCTCTTCACCGATTTCAATTCGGGGCTGTGGTCGGCGAAATTGGAACCGAAAACGAAGACGGTCACGCCATAGCGACACGTCGCTAAAACGTAAACGTCGTACCGAGATAGCTGAGTCGTTCTTGCACTGCCTGGCCCGGCGTATTGCGCAGAAATGCGCCGGGCTGAACGAGGAAGTGCCCAGCGGTCAGGCGCAAATGTCGTGTCACGTTCAGCGTTCCGGATAGATCTATTTCATCCGCAACATGACGGTCCTGCGACCCCGACGCGGCGCGCAAGACCGTGTTCTGTTTGGTGTACACGCCATCGGCCAATTGCAATCGGTTGTAGCGAAGCCACGCCGCGCGTAGCGACACTTTTTTCGTGGCCTCCCACGTCGAGATGACGTGCATTTCTCGCTCATTTCCTCGACCAATCACATCGGCATACCCGCCATGCGAATGCGCCGCGGCGTACAGTGTATTGAACGTTTCGAATCGTGTGTCAGACGCGTTGCGATCACCGCTCGCCGCTTCGAGTCCAAACGCAAGCGATGGAGTGCCATGCACGCGCCGCCACTGCGCCTGCCATTCCGTCGTCCAAAACCATGCATGTAGCGCATGGGCGCCCGTCGCACCACGCTGTACGGCACCCTCCACGTCAAAGCTGACGTTGGGTGCTCTCCTGGACGCGACGTTAAGCGCCCAAACGGCGCGACCACCACTCGTCAGCCGTCGCGTTGGCGTACTGGCGGAGACGACCTGCTCGTACCAGTAGGCCTGCCACGACGCCGGCAGCGCACGAAGTACCGCCTTGGCGCCTACCGAGCTGCCGATTGAAAGTGCACGAACGCGGGTCGTGGTGTCACCATAGTTCGGCAACCGCAATCGTACAATCACCGGTCGCGCATCAAACGCATCGATCGCCACTGCGCCACGGGCCAGCAACACGCGTATCCCCTCAAACCCGCGTCGCGTGTTCGTCCAGTCAGGCACGCCAATCAGTCGCTCACGACCCATGGCGATTTCTTGTCGACCAACGCGCACCAGCAATTTTTCAAATGCGGCATCAACAAACAGATTCTGGATATCGCCGCGATCGGCGTCACCGGCACGAGTACCACCCGGCAAGTCCCGATGATACGACTGCGCATCCCGCAGCTCGGCAAACACTCGCCCGTGCGCGCGCTTGGTATCGCCCAGCTGCAGATCGGCATTCAGCAGCAGCCGTGATTGTCCGTAGGTGTCGCTCGATGCCGTCAGATTAAATGCGTGCGCAAACTCTTCGCGCCAGCGCGCTTGTCCGCCGATGGTCAGCGAAACCCCCGGTGCAAGCGGTATGGCTTTGATCTCGTCATCCCAGTGCGACGTACGGTCGGTGCGTTTCCACAATTCGTCAAACCGCAAGTTCTTGTAATCAGGTCGCTGCGCGTATAACGCTCCCGGCGAGACGCACAATGCGAGTACGCACCCCATGCGCCACGCGCGCGATCGATGTGTCATCGCGCGTTGCGAAGCACCGTGAGCCCTCACGACATGATCAGTCACGTCGATGGTTGGTAGCGGCCCCAGACACGCTCGAATGTATCGGCAATTTCACCGACGGACGCTCTCGCTCGCACGGCATCGATAATGAGCGGCATCAGCGGCACGCGCGCACCGACGTGCGCCGGTAGATACTGCTCGGCCGTACTCTTCAGCAGTTGCAACGCCGCGTGCACCGACGAGTGATCGCGACTCGCCTTCACCTGCGTGAGATACGCAATTTGTCCGCGCTCGAGTTCTGAAAAATTGGGCGCAGGAATAATTGGCGGATCCTGTCCGTCACTGAATTTATTCACGCCAACCACCACCGTCTCGCCGGCCTCGACGCGAAGTTGATGCTCGTACGCACTCCGTCCGATCTCCTCCTGAAAGAACCCGGCACGAATGGCCTCGGCGGCACCACCAAGTTCGTCGACGCGCGCGATGAGTTCGACGGCGCGCGCTTCGATTGCGTCCGTGAGTTGCTCGACGTACCAACTGCCGGCCAGCGGGTCTACGGTTTGTGCCACACCCGATTCGAATCCAACAATTTGTTGTGTACGGAGCGCGAGGGTTGCGGCCACGGCGGTGGGTAACGCCAGTGCCTCATCGTACCCATTGGTGTGCAGCGACTGCGTTCCGCCAAGCGCGGCCGCAAGCGCTTGCACCGTGACACGCACGACGTTGTTGAGCGGCTGCTGCGCAGTGAGCGTGACACCACCGGTTTGCGTATGAAACCGTAGCTTGCAACTCTGTTCATTCCCACCAAAACGCTCGCGCATGAGGCGCGCCCAGAGGCGACGCGCGGCGCGAAACTTGGCTACCTCCTCAAACAAATCACTGTGCGCGGCGAAGAAAAAAGAGAGACGCGGCGCGAATGCATCAATTGCTAAGCCTGCATCCAGCGCTTGTTGCACGTACGCCAGTGCGTCGGCGAACGTGAATGCCACCTCCTGCACGGCGGTCGATCCGGCCTCGCGAATGTGGTAACCCGAGATGGATATTGGATTCCACTGCGGCACTTCCGCCGCGCAAAAGCGAAACATTTCTGCCGTGAGCGCAAGCGATGGCGCAGGCGGATAGATGTATGTTCCGCGCGCGATATACTCTTTCAGAATATCGTTTTGCACAGTGCCCGACAGCACGTCACGCGCGATGCCACGTTCTTCTGCCACCACGATATACATGGCGAGCAACGTCGACGCAGTCGAATTGATCGTCATGCTCGTAGAAACCTTTTCGAGCGGCAAGTCGTCGAGCAACACGTGCATATCGTCAACCGTATCAATGGCGACGCCCACGCGACCGACTTCGCCCGCCGCACGCGGCGAGTCCGAGTCAATGCCCATCTGCGTTGGGAGATCGAACGCGACCGATAGCCCCGTCTGCCCCGCGTCGAGCAAGAGTTTGAAGCGCTCGTTGGTCGATCGCGCAGTCCCAAAGCCCGCATATTGCCGCATCGTCCACAACCGACCACGATACATCGTCGGTTGTACGCCGCGCGTAAACGGAAACGTGCCGGGATCGCCGAGGTCGTGTTCGTAGTCGAGCGTAACATCGCCCGGACGAATGACCGCGGCGATCGGGATGCCGGATGGGGATAATCGTTCAGTCGTGGACATGCGCCAAAACTAACGACGTGGTCACCATCAGCTTTGCGGTGCACCCTCGGCGACGCGCGTGGTCCCACGTCGCTCTTGAATGCCCGGCGCGACCATCTCCGGCATGGGAAACTCGCTGACAGTTTCCACTTCGGCCTTGCTGCCGATGTATAGCGGTGTCCGCTGATGCAACTCTTTCGGTTCAACGTCCATGATGCGACGGTGACCATCGGTTGCGAGTCCGCCCGCCTGTTCGGCGATGAACGCCAACGGGTTGGCTTCGTACAGCAAGCGCAACTTCCCCTTCGGTGATTTCGCGTTGGCCGGATAACAAAAGATGCCACCGCCCAAAAGATTGCGATGAAAATCCGCCACGAGTGATCCAACATACCGCACGTTGAGCGGCTTGCGCTCTCCGTCAAGCCCACGGTAGCGACGCATCAAGGCGCGCGTTGGCTCCGGCCAATCTTGCTCGTACGCATCGTTCACCGAGAGATAGCGCGCGCGATCCGGAATACGGATATGTGGATGCGAGAGCAGGAATTCGCCGATGGAGGGGTCGAGTGTAAAGCCGTGCGCGCCTTGCCCCGTTGTGTAGACCAGCATCGTACTCGACCCGTAGATGACGTAGCCTGCCGCAACCTGCCGACGACCGGGCTGCAACATGTCCTCCATCTCACCGCGTGTACCCCGCGTGATTTTGCGATACACGGAAAAGATCGTACCGACGGGCACGTTCACATCGATGTTGGATGATCCGTCGAGCGGATCGAACAACAACACATACTTGCCGTTGCGGAAGCCTTCAGGGATGTGAATGATGTCGGGCTCTTCTTCCGACGCCATCGCGCACAATCGACCCCCGTGATCGAACGCCTTGACGATGATCTCGTTGGAAATCACGTCCAACTTCTGTTGCACCTCGCCCTGCACATTCACGTCGTTGGTCGAGCCGAGAATATCGGCCAGTCCGGCGCTCCGCACCTTGTTAGCAATCATCTTGCCGGCCAGCGCCATGTCGTACAAAATGCCGGACAGTTCACCCGTTGCCTCGGGAAACGCGCGCTCCTGCTCGATGATGAACCGTTCGATCGTGACGACAGAAGTGGCAGTATGCTTGACCACGGAGTAACTCCTCGGGGCGGGATTCAGACCTACGGCGGCCGCGTGAAAGTGAAGCATCTGTCCCAGCTCGTGCAAGAGCCTATTGAAAGGCCTTTTCTCAACGTGCCCGTCGAGTGACGGCCGGGTCGAGCGTAAAGCGCTCATGATCGGCTTGCACCTGCAGCGTACGGCCATCGGTGGTCACAATCACGGTGCCATCACGATCCGTACGGAGGAGCGGGATGCCGCGCAGGGCGAATGCTTGCACGGTTTCTGGTGACGGATGTCCATATCGATTGTCGGCCCCGACCGAGACCAGTGCAAGGACGGGTTGAACCGCATCGACAAACGCGGCGCTCGAGCTCGTGCGACTGCCGTGGTGTCCCACCTTCAATACATCCGCGCGCAATTGCGCCGCGTGGGCCAGAAGCCACGCCTCTTCCTGCGCTTGGGCATCTCCGGTGAGAAGAAAAGATACGTCGCCGTACGTGACCCGTAACACGACGGATGTTTCGTTGGCATCATGCTGCGCCGTCGTCCACATGGAATCCGGCGCGAGCACGTCAATGTTGACACCGTCGAGGAGCAACGCGTCTCCTGGCTGCACCCGATGCCACGGAATT
>JAYTTR010000354.1:0-5815 GCA_043744935.1 Gemmatimonadaceae bacterium | reverse complement strand
AGATCGCGTTTTTTGATCGTGGCCCGATCGATACGGTGTCGGCAGGTGCCAACGGTGGATCGTGGTCGATCTACTGGTACAACGGCTACATGTACAGTTCGGAAATTGGTCGCGGACTTGACGTGTTCGAACTGTTGCCGAGCGGATTCATTACGCAACACGAGCTGGATGCAGCAAAAACGGTGCACTACGACTATTTGAACGTGCAGGGTCAGCAGAAGATGGTATGGCCGTCCACGTTCGTTCTCGCTCGTGCGTACGTCGATCAATTGCAGCGGAGCAACGGTCTCGCGAGTGCGCGTCTGACATCGCTGATGTCCGAAATCGATGCGGCAGAATCACTGAAAGGCGGTGCGAGAAAGACCGCGCTGACATCACTCGCGACAAAGCTTGATGGCGAAGCGGGCAGTTCGTCGAGTGCGGAGAAAGTTCGTATGTTGTCGACGACGATCAAGGAACTTGCCGGGATGTAGTCGCCGTCGTTCTGGTTTCTGATCGAGTGAAAAGCGGTGGGGCATTGTTGATGCCTCACCGCTTTCTGCATTGGTATGGTTGAAACAATTCTTGTGCCTATCGTATCCGTATCCCGATATTGCCGATGTTTTTTTAAAAAGCATTAGCAGCGACGAGGGACGCGGATATGAGACGATACGAACGGATACGAACGGATACTGCAACAGCAACTACTTTTTTTGGTAGGTCGCTGTATCCGTCAGCTATCCGCTGTTTCAATTCATATCCGCGTCCCTGTCGAAGTTAATTTTGGAGCACAATTTCGTCGCCGGGCGCATATTCCCCACATGACTTCCACGCTGAAACTCCGTAGCGCTGTCCTGACGTCGCTGCTCTCGGGACTTGCCGCCGCATCACCACTATTCGCGCAAGCGAGCGGACGCACTGGTCCGCGCTTCGAAATAACATTCGCGGCTGCCGCGCACCCGACGCCGATCACCGGGCGCGTGTATGTCGCGATTAGTCGAACGAGCGATGCGCAGCGCACTCCAATCGCGCAAACGGGTGAAACCGGTGTGCCGCTGTTCGGTGTGAACATCGAGAACGTGGCGGCGGGTGCACCGATCGTGATTGACGCGTCAGCATTTGGTCATCCCGTGCAAAGCTTGCGCGATATTCCCGCAGGCGACTACTGGGTGCAACCGTTCGTGAATATTTATACGAAGTTCGCGCGCGCTGACGGACACACCGTGTGGCTGCATATGGACCAGTGGGAAGGGCAGAATTGGAAGCGTTCCCCTGGTAATATTTTCGGCGACCCGATCAAGATCTCGTATAACCCGACGTCCACGACGCCAATCAAACTCGTCGCGAACAAAGTCATTCCGCCCATCGTTGTGCCGGCAGAAACGGAAAGTGTGAAGCGTATCAAAATGCAGAGTACTATTCTCACGAAATGGTGGGGACACCCGATTTTCTTCGGCGCGACAGTACTGCTTCCGAAGGATTACGACAAACATCCTGAAGCGAAATATCCCATCGTGTACGACGAAGGACACTTCACGTTGCGCGCGCCAGGCATTGGAACAACACCGTACTGGAATGCGGATGGCACACCGCGCATGATCATCGTCACGCTGCAACATCCGTCGCCGTACTACGACGATTCCTACGGCGTCAATTCAGCGAACAACGGGCCGTACGGCGACGCGATCATGCAGGAACTCATCCCCGCCGTGGAGACAAAGTTTCGGGTCATTGGACAACCGTATGCGCGTTTGCTCACCGGCGGATCGACCGGTGGCTGGATTTCGCTCGCGAAACAAGTGTTCTATCCGGAATTCTACGGCGGCACCTGGTCGCTGTGTCCGGATGGCGTCGACTTTCGCTATCACCAGATCGTGAACGTGTACAGCGATACCAATGCGTACTTCATCAATCGTGGGTGGATCAAAACTGATCGGCCAACGCAACGGACACCCGACGGCAACATCACGGCGATGATGAAAGATGAGAACTGGTTTGAGCTTGTTTCGGGCGATCATTCGCGCTCCGGCGGCCAGTGGGACATCTGGGAAGCGACATACGGCCCGGTGGGTGCAAATGGCTATCCATTACCGATCTGGAATAAAGAAACGGGCGTCATCGATCATCAGGTCGCCGAGTACTGGAAGCAGCACTACGATCTGCGCAATATTTTGCAAACGAACTGGAGTACACTCGGCCCAAAGATTGCAAACAAGATGAACGTGTATGTGGGCGACGCCGATTCGTATTTTCTCAACATGGGTGTGCACATGCTCGACGACTATCTGAAGACTACCAGCGCACCGAAGTACAGCGGAGAGACAGTCTTTCAGCCGATGGCGCCGCATTGCTGGGGACCTCCAATGCAGGAGCTTTTGCCGAAGATGGCAAAGCATATTGTGCAGTTCGCGCCACCGGGCGCCGATGTAAAAAGTTGGCGGTACTGAGTATTTTCGCCTCGTCGTTCATTTCTCTTTTCACACAGGACATCGTACAATGCAAACACATGGTTCCGCAGCGTGGTCGGGGGGCTTTCGTGACGGCAAGGGTTCGATCTCCACGAAAAGTGGTGCGCTCACCAATTATCCGTATGGTGCAGCGAGTCGGTTCGATGGCATGCCCGGCACAAATCCGGAAGAGTTGATCGGGGCCGCCCATGCAGCCTGTTTCACGATGGCACTGTCGCTGTCGTTAGGCGAGGCGAAGCTCACGGCGGATCAGATGAACACGCAGGCCGACGTGACGCTTGAAAAACTGGCGGACGGTTTCAACATCACGAAAGTGCACCTCACGCTCACGGCTAAAATTCCGGGTGCCGACGACGCCACGTTCCAGAATATCGTGGCAAAGGCAAAAGTAGGTTGCCCGGTGTCAAAGCTGCTCAAAGCCGAGATTACGATCACGGCAACGTTGCTTCCGTAACACCTCTTTCACGTTTAATCGACCGATGATGCCAAGCTGCCTGCACACTGTGCGTACGACGCGCGTTGTTGCGCTTTTGCTGTCGATTGGCGCACTGCTCGCGCCATGTGTGTCGAATGCGACGCCAGCCACCGATCTTGCGCGCTGGAAAGTGCAGGCGAGTCGCGTCACGATCATTCGAGACACGTGGGGTGTCCCGCACATTTTCGGAAAGAGTGACGCGGACGCTGTGTTTGGGTTGGTGTACGCGCAGTCCGAAGACGATTTCAATCGCGTGGAGATGAATTACATCAACGCGAGCGGACGATTGGCCGAAGTCGAGGGCGAGGCGGAGCTGTATCGCGATCTACGGATGAAGTTGTTTATCAATCCGGCGGACATGAAGGTCAAATACGCGGCAAGTCCCGTGTGGTTGAAGCAGTTGATGAACGCGTTTGCCGATGGGCTAAACTATTATCTGGCCACGCACCCCAACGTCAAGCCAAAGTTGATTACGCACTTCGAGCCGTGGATGGCGTTGACGTTCAGTGAAGGCAGTATCGGGGGTGATATCGAGTCGGTGAATTTGCGCGGTCTCGAGCAGGTGTATGGAAAGAAACCGATGACCGAGTCGCCCGACGATGCGGACGTGGATGCGCTTCCGGCCGAACCGAAGGGATCGAACGGCTTTGCGATCGCTCCGGCCAATACCGTGTCGAAGCATTCGATATTGCTGCTCAATCCGCACACGTCATTCTACTTTCGCCCTGAAGTGCAGGTGCACAGCGAAGAAGGGCTCAATGCGTACGGCGCGGTGACCTGGGGACAATTTTTCGTTTATCAGGGGTTCAACGATCGTTTAGGCTGGATGCATACATCAGGCGGCGGTGATGTGATCGACGAGTACATCGAAACGGTCACTGAAAAAAACGGTGTGTACAGTTACAAGTACGGAGCTGAGCAGCGGCTATTCAAGACGGTGAAAATTTCGCTCCCGTACAAGCAGGGCACGGCGATGGCGAAGAAGGAAATGACGGTGTACTACAGCGTGCATGGGCCGGTGGTACGGTCTCTGAATGGCAAATGGGTCACCGTCAAGATGATGAACGATCCGTTGCACGCATTGCAGCAGTCGTGGCTGCGTACGAAGGCTCGCAATTATGCGTCGTTCTTGAAAATTATGGATTTGCGAACGAATTCGTCCAACAATACGGTTTATGCGGACGCCGATGGCAACATCGCGTATTTCCACGGAAATTTTATTCCGAAGCGCGACACATCGTTTGATTGGACAAAACCGGTGGATGGCAGCAATCCGAAAACCGAATGGCAAGGACTGCATGCGGTGAGCGAAACGATCACGCTGTTCAATCCGAAAAGTGGTTGGCTGTACAACACGAACAATTGGCCGTTCACGGCGGCCGGTGCCTATAGCCCGAAAGCAAAAGACTACCCGAAGTACATGGTGTCGAATCCGGAAAACGCGCGTGGGTTGCATGCGGTGCGCGTGTTGAACAACAAACATGACTTCACGATCGATGGCGTCATTGCCGCCGCGAACGACACGTATCTGACCGCGTTCGAGTCGCTGATTCCGGCGCTGCTCAAGTCGTATGATGCCACGTCTGCCAGCGATCCAGATAAGTCAGCGTTGGCGGAGCAGATTGCGACGTTGCGCTCGTGGGATCTGCGGTATTCCGTGACGTCGATTCCGACGTCACTCGCAATTTTCTGGGGACAGGACTTCATGGCGCGCAGTGGTGCGGCAGCGCGCGCGAAGGGTGTCACGGTTGACGAGTACATGGAGCAGTACGCGACGGCGAAAGAGCGGCTTGACGCGTTAACGCGTGCATCCGCGAAACTCACAACCGATTTTGGTTCGTGGAAAACGGCGTGGGGGGAGATCAACCGGTTCCAACGGCTCACGGGCGATATCGTGCAGCCGTTTGACGACAACAAGCCCAGCATCCCTGTCGCGTTCCCCTCGTCCACGTGGGGCTCGCTCGCGGCGTTCGGTATGACCACGCGCGCAAATACGAAGCGCATCTACGGTGATCGTGGCAACAGTTTTATCGCGGTTGTTGATTTTGGCCCGCGTCTCACGGCGAAAAGTTTGCTGGCTGGTGGTGAGAGCGGCGACCCGGCGTCGAAACATTTCAATGATCAGGCGGAGATGTATTCGAAGAGCCAGTTCAAGGACGTGTGGTTTTATCGCGCGGACGTGGAGCAGCATGCGGCGCGCACGTACAAGCCTGGGGAATAGGGATGAGGGATTGGGGATTAGGGAACTGCGCGTCGACGTCAGGCGCACCACTTCCCTGACTCCCCATCCCTAGTCCCTAATCCCTAATCCCCAATCCATCGTTCCTTTTGAGCAACAGATGTAGCACGCAACCCGCAGAAATCGCACGTTCAGCACATCGTTCTGCAGGGCAGAGTCTGGCACCAATCTTCCAATGACGCGTCGTATGAAAATCGCCGACGCCCTCCTAATTGCCATTGCCACAGCCGCTCCGTTCGCGCGCCTCCACCCGCGCCCGGCACCCTCTCCCTGCAGTGCGCATCCGCTATCCGCGCAAAGTCTGCGCGTCGACGGAGAGGTCAGTGACATGTATGTCAAAGGCGACTCGCTCGAAGTGGTGTTTTGCAACACAGGTCGCTTTCAAACGAGCCTTGTGGGCGAGATACAGGTACGTCTCGTCGGCGACTCCGTGGTGACGGCTGTGCCGATCGCGTCGGCCTCCGTGAAATCCGGCGAGCAGCGGACGATGCGCATCGCGATGCCCAAATTGGCCAAAGGCGCGTATGTGCTCTTTGTCGTGGTGGATTTTGGTGGCGCGCAACTCACCGCGGCGAAGGCAGAGCTCGTGATTGAGGATTAGCAATTCGGGAACCACGCGCGGGCTCGTAAACGTATTTTTCGGGTACAGCATTC
>JAYTTR010000353.1:0-5816 GCA_043744935.1 Gemmatimonadaceae bacterium | reverse complement strand
AATCATCGTGCCATGAGGCGCGCAACATGCCCGCGACGGGCACCATGAGTTGTCGCGCCCACAATGCGTCGAGGTCACTGTCGGACACCGCGACGCTGCGTGGTCCGATGTGAGCAGGCGTGAGGGTGACTGGCGACGCGTTCAATGCAGATGACGTCGCGTTTCTCGGGCGGGCGGGCTCGGCGGGAGGGCTCGCCATGGGACGATGGCACGCAGCAGTGACGAGCATTCCGCCGAGCACGATGATGCGCGGTGTGAACACGCCGCTTGAGTGACGCGAGTTAGCCCCGGACCACTTCCGGTCGAAAGAACGGTTCGAGGAAGCGCAACAGGTCGTCGACTGACCGCACCCGCGTCTTCAATTCGTCCAACTCGTTGGCCCGTGGCAACCGAGCGCCCGCGCGATCGGCGATGACCAGTACCGCGTCTTCTAAATCGAGTCCGGCCAATTGGTACACGCCTTCGAGATTGTCGTTGGGCAGCACGCGATAGTGCGGCTCCGACATGCCGTGACGTTCCGCGAGATAGCCATACGTTTGCGACAAAAGCAGTTCAGGGTAGCGTCCACGGAAGCTGTCTCGGAAGCGAGAGAGCCCATCACGTTCGATTGACGCCTGATTCATACGCCACGCTCTGAAGAGCGCACCGAGCGCGACAACGAGCACGACCGTGGCAACTAGGTAGGACATTCGCACTTCTGACCTCGCCTCCGAACGGGACGGATGGAACGCCGACGCCAGTGCCGCAGAATCCTGCAGACTGGTGATGCCGAGTGAGGAATAGCGAGGGTACGCTACGTGATATTCCTCACGAGCGCGACGGGTAGCGCGATGAATCGCGCAATTATTTTCTCGATCACGCCACGGTTCCGGATAACTTCGGTCACGAAAGTCGAATTCGTCAACGCTTTCGTTGACGTAATCGGAAAGCCGACTTACATTGTCCCCATGCAGGACGTGATAGGAGCGCTTGGCGGATTTCGGGGGGTACGTGCTGACCTGCTGGTCGCGCTGAAAAAACTCCAACCCCTCACCGCGCACGAATTAGGTAAGCACTTCGGGCTCACGGCCAACGCATTGCGCCGCCATTTGAAGGTGTTGGAAGACGACGGATTGGTGCGGTTTGTGCGCGAGGTGCGCGGTGTGGGCGCGCCCGTGTACTGCTATGCACTGAGTGCGGCTGGTGAGGCACTTTTCCCGCGCAGTTACTTAGGCGTGCTGACTACGACGTTGGATTTAGTGCGGCGTGAGCTGGGCGATGCGGCGGTGAACGGAGTGTTGGAAGCTGATTGGGCGCGCTTGGCGGAAGAAGCGGGACCTGTGCTGCGCGAGTTGCCGTTGAATGAGCGTGTCGCGTTGGTTGCGGAGTTGTTGACGTCGAAAGGGTCTATGGCCGACGTCGTGCAAGTTGTCGACGCTGGCGACGCGATGACGACCACCTTGCGCATTCACAATTGCACGATGCGCGAAGTCGTCGAGCGGTTTCCGGAGGCGTGTGCGGTAGAAGCAAAATATGTAGAGCTGTTGTTAGGGGTGCCGGTCGTGCGGAGTCGGCACCGACAAGATGGATGTGGACGATGTGAGTACGCGGTTCCGCGGGACGGCGTCGCCGCGATGGCGACCGGTAACACTACGACGTGGCAACAGGAGCAGGCATGAGTTCGACCATCGACGCGCTCGTTAATCGCGAGTATCAGTATGGCTTCTCGACCGACATCGAAACGGAGACGCTGCCGCCGGGGCTCAGCGAAGAGACCGTGCGATTTATTTCCGCGAAAAAAGGTGAACCACAGTGGCTACTGGATTGGCGCCTCAAGGCGTTTCGTCGGTGGCTGACCATGACGGAGCCGCACTGGAGCAACGTGCAGTATCCGCCCATCGATTATCAGGCGGCGAGTTACTGGTCCGCGCCGAAGTCGGTGAAGCCACTCGGTTCGCTTGATGATGTCGATCCCAAGTTGCTCGAGACGTACGCGAAGCTTGGCATTTCGCTCAACGAGCAGAAGCGGCTGAATAACGTTGCGGTGGATGCCGTGTTCGACTCGGTGTCGGTCGGCACAACGTACAAAGAAGAGCTGTCCAAGTTCGGCGTGATCTTCATGTCACTTGGCGAAGCGGTGCGTGAGTATCCGGATTTGGTGCAGAAGTATTTGGGCTCGGTAGTGCCGTACAGCGACAACTTTTTCGCCGCGTTGAACAGCGCGGTGTTTTCGGACGGATCGTTTTGCTACATCCCCAAGGGTGTGCGTTGTCCAATGGAGTTGTCGACGTACTTCCGTATCAATTCCGCCGAAACGGGACAGTTCGAGCGTACCTTGATTGTCGCGGATGAAGGGTCATACGTGAGCTATCTCGAAGGGTGCACCGCGCCCAAGCGCGACACCAATCAGTTGCACGCGGCGGTGGTGGAAATCATCGCGCTTGATGGCGCGACAGTGAAATACAGCACGGTGCAGAACTGGTATGCGGGCGACGAGAACGGCGTGGGTGGCATTTACAACTTTGTCACGAAGCGCGGCAAGGCGATGGCCAACGCAAAGATCTCGTGGACACAGGTGGAGACCGGTTCGGCCATCACGTGGAAATATCCCAGTGTGATTCTGCAAGGCGACAACAGCATCGGCGAATTTTACTCCGTCGCGGTCGCGTCCAAGCGGCAGCAGGCCGATACGGGCACGAAGATGATTCACATCGGTCGCAACACGAAGTCGACGATTGTGTCGAAGGGCATTTCGGCGATGCACGGGCAAAACAGCTATCGCGGCAAGGTGCAGATTTTGCCGAAGGCGCATGGTGCGCGCAACTACACGCAGTGTGACTCGATGCTGGTGGGCAATGCGTGTGGTGCGCACACGTTCCCGTACGTCGAAGTTGGCAACAACAGTGCGATTCTCGAGCACGAAGCATCCACGTCGAAGATTGGTGAAGACCAAATCTTTTATTTGAAGGCGCGTGGGCTCGACCCTGAGCAAGCCGTCTCGATGATCGTGAGCGGCTTCTGCAAGGAAGTGTTCAAAGAGTTGCCGATGGAGTTTGCGCTCGAAGCGCAACAGCTGCTTGGCATCACGCTCGAAGGCAGCGTTGGGTAGTCGATTGTCCGTTCAACGAAACAGTGCGTACGTCCTCCACGACTTTACGGTTCTTTTTTTCATATGAGCATGCTCGAAATTCGCGACCTTCACGCTGCCATCGACGGCAAGCCCATTTTGCAAGGCATTTCACTCACGGTGAATGCCGGCGAAGTGCACGCCATCATGGGCCCCAATGGCTCCGGCAAGAGTACGCTTGCGCAAGTGCTGGCCGGGCACCCGGCCTACGAGATTACGGGTGGTGAGGTGCTGTACAACGGCGCCAATCTGCTGGAGCTTGCGCCGGAAGTGCGTGCGCAACAAGGTGTGTTTCTCGCCTTTCAGTATCCCGTCGAGATCCCCGGTGTGACCAACGCGTATTTCCTCCGCGCCGCCTACAATGAAATCCGTCGCGCGAAAGGCATCGAAGAAGTCGATCCGATGGAATTTCTCGATTTAGTCGAGGAGAAACTCGCGTTGGTCGACATGGACGTTTCGATGATGAACCGTTCGGTGAACGTCGGGTTTTCTGGTGGCGAGAAAAAACGGAACGAGATTTTGCAGATGGCGGTCCTCGAGCCGACGCTCGCCATTCTCGACGAGACGGATTCTGGTCTCGACATCGATGCGCTGCGTATCGTCGCGAATGGCGTGAACGCACTCAAGAAACCCACTAACGCGACCGTTGTGGTGACACACTATCAGCGGCTGTTGAACTACATCGTGCCGGATTTTGTGCATGTCCTGGCTGCTGGTCGCATCGTGAAGTCGGGCGACAAGACGCTCGCGCTCGAACTCGAAGCGCGCGGTTACGATTGGGTGTTGGAGGCCGCGTGAGTACGGCGTTTCTGGAGCAGGCCGCCGCGTCGGCCGCATCGTCCACTGCACCATTGAAAGCGTTGCGGGCCGCAGGCGCTGCCGCGTTTGCGCGCACAGGCTTTCCCACTACGCGCGGTGAAGAATGGAAGTACACCAACGTGTCATTCATTGCCGATGCATCGTTTGTTGCCGCGACAGAACGAGCACCGAGCGTGCTGACCAGCGTTTCGGCGCTCGAACCATTCACGTTTGGTAGCGCGTGGCCGATGGTGGTGTTTTTAAACGGACGCTACGCACCGGCGCTCTCGTCACTGTCGGTGTTGCCGGAGGGCATTCGCGTGCTCGACCTGGCCCGGGCGAGTGTCGATGAGCCAGAACTGTTGCAGCGTCACCTGGGCGTAGCTGCGCCGGCCGATCGCGACGGCTTCACGGCACTCAACGCGGCATTTGCCGGTGAAGGCACGTTGGTACATGTGGCCGAGGAGATGGTGATTGATATCCCGGTCCACATCCTGCACGTCACGAACGCAGCGGGCGCGGGCCTGATGTCGCATCCGCGTCATGTGATCGTGATTGAACGTCACGCAAAGGCGAGTGTCATCGAGAGTTACGTCGCGCTGGACAACGTGACGTACTTCACCAACACCGTGACGGAAGTGTACGTCGAGGACGGCGCCACGTTGCATCATACAAGAATCCAACGGGAAGCACGCGCCGCCGCGCACGTTGGCACGATCGAAGCGCGACAGGGACGTGACAGCCATTTCTTGCAGTTCACGTTTCAGACAGGCGCGCAACTCTCGCGCTCAAACGTGTACACCGTGCTGGAAGGCGCTGGCTGCGGCACAACGTTGAACGGTTTGTACATGCTGGATGGCGATCAACACGGCGACCATCAAACGCGTGTCGAGCATGTGGCGCCCAATTGCTTCAGCCGAGAGAGGTACAAGGGGCTCCTGGATGGGTCGTCGCATGGGGTATTCAACGGCAAAGTCTTTGTGCATCCCGAAGCTCAAAAAACCGATGGAAAGCAAACGAACAACACGTTGCTTCTTTCGGAGAAAGCGCGGATCGATACGAAACCGCAGTTGGAGATTTATGCGGACGATGTGAAGTGCACGCACGGCGCAACGGTGGGCCGCATGGACGAGACGTCGCTGTTTTATCTCAAAAGTCGTGGCGTGGGTGCGGTGCTGGCCAAGCAGTTGTTGATGTACGCGTTTGCGGCAGACGTGATTGAAACGATCGAGAACGACAGCGTGAAGGAAGCGCTCGAGCGCATGACGCTGGTCCTGTTTACGGGTGAGAAAGCGTAAACGAGGTGGTGCGTTCGCGACATTCATTTGACGGGTGCCATGTCCGATCTGCAAGAGCTTTATCAGTCTGTTATCCTCGACCACAATCGCAAGCCGCGCAACTTTGGTGCGGCGGATGAGGCGAATCGCGTCGCCGAGGGAAAAAATCCGCTTTGTGGCGACCAGGTGCTCATCTCGCTGCACCTCGAGGGCGATCTCATTACCGATGTGAAGTTCTCGGGTCATGGGTGTGCGATTTCAAAAGCGTCTGCATCGTTGATGACCACTGCAGTGAAAGGCAAAACACGCAGCGACGCCGAGGCACTGTTTGATCGGTTTCATGCGCTCGTGCTTGGCCAGGACGTGGGCGGTGGGAAAGATCTTGGACAGCTGGTGGTGTTCTCGGGTGTGTCGCGATTTCCAGTGCGGGTGAAGTGTGCGTCGCTTGCCTGGCACACGCTGAAAGCGGCGCTGGCGAGCGAAGCGATTGCCACCACCAGTACGGCAACGGTAACTACAGAGTGAGCACCGGAGCGTTTCAGCGGGCGGCGCGTTTTGCCGATGTGGAGGAGAGTATTCCGCTCGCTGTGACGCTCAATGACGGTACACGCCTCTGTCTGGTGCGCGCTGGAGAA
>JAYTTR010000352.1:0-5818 GCA_043744935.1 Gemmatimonadaceae bacterium | reverse complement strand
GCGTGCTGTCCGGATATTGCACCTTCCGGAACTCGTCACCGGACACGTTCGGGAAACCGTAATGCTTGGCCAATCGCTCGTTCACAAACGTGTAATTGGCGGTGTACAAATCGAGCATGCTCTTGTCGTTCTTCACGAGATCGTTGAAAAACAACTCCGTCTCGCGTTGCATGGCGGTCGTCACTTGCTGGTCGTAATCCGGAAAGAGAAACGCGTCCGGATGCACTTTGTCCAAGTCTTGCAAACGCAGCCACTGCGCAGCGAATCGTGTTGACAACGCTTCTGAACGCGGGTCAGCAAGCATGCGCTTGACTTCGGCGTTGAAAATTGCTTTGTCGGACAATTGCTGATGGCGCGCGAGACTCAGCAGCCGTTCGTCCGGGATGGTGCCCCACAAGAAGAACGACAATCGCGACGCGAGGTCAAAATCCCCAATGCGATAATCTTTTCCAGCAACCGCGTTCGCCGGCGCCGGTTCAAAGCGGAAAATGAAATACGGGCTGGCTAGCACGGCTTGCATGGCACTTTGCAAACCATCTTCGAACGCGCCTTTGCCGGCTGCTTTGGCAGCGCCGTCGTAAAACGCCATCAAACTGGATTTGTCGCGAGCCGTAAGCGGCCGACGGTAGGCGCGAGTTGCCAACTTCGTAATGATTTGATCAGCGCAGGCGCGCTGCGCGACGCGACCCGCTGGATTGCAGGTGAGCAGCAGGCGACGGCTCGGCGACTCCGAGACGCCAGTGACATGATACGGACCGTTGATGTCCACTTCCATCAGCGGCGGCGCTTCGGTTGTCCCGGCGGCGGCTGTGCCTTGCGACGCGCGCGACCATTCGTGCGGCTTGATCAAGTCTTCGTACGGCCCTTCGGTACGACGCACGAACGCGACGGATACTTTGCGTTGTCCGGCTTTCACTTTGACTGGCTCGCTGCGGACGTAATCAGCGCCGGCGGGCGCATCGGCCGACGCATTGTTGCGCGCGATACCCTTTTCGTACTTGAGCAGCGCGACCTGTTCACCGTCAATCGAAATCACGAGGTCTTCGAGGCGCGCACCAATGCCGCCACCAACGTTCAACTTGAAATCGTATTCTCCATCGGCGGGGAATGTGTGCGTCGTGACCATGCCGCCGCGCGTTCCGTACGGCGTGCCGTCCACGTGATCCCACGGATGTTGCGACCCAAACGGCGATGTCTTGTACGCGGTCTGACTCGCCACCGCGCGGCGATCTCCGAGTGCCATGCGACTCACGGCCGCTGCCGCATTCAAGTACGACTCCAGCAACGTGGCCGAAAGCGACTGCGCGTCGGAGATGTTGTCGAAGTTCGCGCTCTTCGTATCGAGCGGGAGATAATCCCCTGCGATAACTTCGACGCCGAGCAGGTCTTTCACCACGCGCTCGTACTCGGGTCGGTTGATGCGTTGGAACGTGCGCGAACCCGGATTGATTGGACCAGAGCGATCGATTGTCGATTCGAGTGTTTCGACTAATGCGAGGAGCGTGTCACCCGTCGGTTTCTTCGAACCCGGGGGCGGCATCATTTGCGCACGCAATTTCCGGATCATCTTCTCCGACACCGCCACATTGGACGCCGCGAGATCGACGTTGTAATCGGCCAACACCAAATTGCCTTTCTTTTGCGTTGCGCTGTGGCACGACCCGCAATAGCGCTGCACCACGCCCGTGAGAGCCGCACTCGAAATTCCACGCGACCCTGAGCTCACCGCGCCACGTATGGCCAACAGCGAAGGACGAGCGCGATCAGCTGGGCGCGGAATTGAGCGCAACGACGTTGCTGCCGCTGTCGCGAACGGCGGTGCAGGTGGCGTTGGTCGCACCGATGGGGGCGTGGACGTGCTTGTCAGCGCTAACGCCGTCAGTACTCCAGTGCTCGCCAAAAACAGGTTCATGCCGACCGCTCCTTGCACGTGGTGCAAGACTGTGCGTTACATCCCGCGAAAGTGGCGGGCCCTGCAAGCCGGGGGAGGGAGACCGGACTCGCGGTATATCGTCTATGGAGTATTCACTCGCGTGGACAGGCCGGAAAGGGCCCGTCCACAACAAATACGCCCGGGATGTGGGGAGCGTTACTCCGTTCGTCCCAACACTTTGCGTAGTCGGCTTGGCGAGCGGTCACCACGTCGGACCTCGTCTGAACAGATCCTCAAATTTCGTTGCGTTTGGCGAACTGCCCTATGTGATCGGCTGCCCGAAACGCGAGGGCCTGGATCGTCATCGTGGGTTGACCGCGACCGCTCGTCACGAACGAACTCCCGTCCACGACAAAGAGGTTTTTCACGTCGTGCGCCCGGTGGAATTTATCCACGACCGACGTTTTCGGATCGTTCCCCATGCGACATGTGCCAAGCAAATGCACCGTGCTGCCCGGGTCATCCGAAATCGGTTGAGCATGGATTTTAAGAGCGCCGGCGGCGGCGAGGAGGTCTCGTCCACGTTCCTGGAAATATTTATAGAGGCGCAGGTCGTGCTCGTGCTCTTTGAACGTGATGCGCATGGCCGGCAGACCCCACGCATCTTTCAGCTGTGGGTCGAGCGACACGCTGTTGCTGGCCACTGGAAGCGACGTGGTGTGGCCGTACGATGTGAGCGAATTGAGAAACCACGGCCGCAGCCGCTGCTTGAAGGCCGCGCCCCACTGCGGACCATCAGTCGGCATTTCCATCGTGCGAAACAGCGCGGGCACGGAGATGCGGAAGTCGTATCCACCGCCGCCGACAAAGTTGAGTTTCGGATCGAGCTCGTAGAGTTCCTGCGTAATGCGCGTGACCACCGGACCTTTATGCGCCTGCACGTCGTGTTCGAATTCGCCGTGCGAAATACCAGCACCGTTAAACATGAATCGCGTGCCTACCGTGCCACTGCTGTTGGCCAGTCCATCCGGAAAGCGATTGCTCTTCGACATCAGTAACAGTCTCGGCGTCTCGGCACCATTCGCGCACACCACGACGGCTTTTGCGCGTTGCACCACTTCCTTTTTATCTTGGTCGAAGTAGATGACGCCGGTCGCGCGACCGGTATCATCCGTCTCAATTTTACGGACGTAGCAATGCGTGCGCAGCTCGCAGCGACCGCTCTTGAGCGCTTCGGGAATCATGGTGTAATTGGCGCCGGACTTCGCGCCCCACTCGCACGGGAAGCCAAGACAGAAACCGCAGTTGTGACACGGTTGTCGTCCGTTGTATTCGCGGGATAACAACGCCATCGAGGCGGCCTTCGAACTCCAGCCCAGTTTTTTGCATGCGATCTCGAGGAGCACGCCGGGTCCGTGCACGTTGATCGGCGGCATTGGAAAAGGTCTTGATCGATGCGGCTCGCCTTTCGCTGTACTCGCTTCGCCCGAAACCCCAACCGCCCACTCGACGGCCGAGTAATACGGTTCAAGTTCGTCGTATGTGATGGGCCAGTCAGCGAGGTCAGCACCGGGCACGCCACCACGCTGCGAAAATTCGTTGAAGTCGATAGGACGAAAACGCCAATAGTTGCCGGTGAAATGCAATGTGGTGCCACCCACCACTTTTGCGTACTGCACATACGGACGCATCTTCGCCACCTCGGACGATGTCGCGCGCCACGTCTGCGGTTGTGTGTCGGGGTCGTTCGTCCACCGATTCCACGCGAGCGCGCCCATCTCATCATGTTCCATGTCTTCCGGCGGCACGGCCCTGCCCTGCTCCAGGAGCACGACATCAAAGCTTTGTCTCGTGAGTTCGCGCGCGACCGACGCACCGGCAACGCCGGACCCGATGATGACGAAATCGACCGGCGTGTTCGTGGAAAATGTTTTTGTAACGAGCGGCTGTGTTTGAGGCATTAGAGCACCCGTCCAAGCATCGTCATTTGGTTTTCCGGGCGATCATACCAACCAAACGGCGGCTTGTGTTCCATCACGTGTTCTTGTCCAATAAACTTCCAGCCGACGAAATCCTGATTGCCGCCGTACTTGGGTAGTGACAGAAAGCCTGCGATGGTGGCGAACCGCATGGCGCCAAAAAACGGCGTCTGCTCCATGGATCGCAGCGTCGCATCCTGCTGCTCGACCGTGAGCGACGCGAATGTGGTCTTGCCTGCAAATGTTTTCTTCACGTATTTGGACAGATCGACGAGTCCTTCGTCAAATAACGGCACTTGCACCTTGGCCGCTGCGCCGAGCATACGATCAATGAAATACACGACTCCGGCTTCTTTGGCGCCGGGCGCGTCGTCAGTTGGAACAATGCGCGACGCGATGGCTTCGATATCCGCACCTTGCAGGACGGAGAAGTGTGTCAGCGTTTGCGCGGGCGCCGGCGCGTCGGTCATGGCACCGAGTGGATTGGCCGCGTTCTTGACGCCGTCGCGTGCCGATTCCTTGCTGCACGCTATGGCGGCGGAGAGCCACACAGCCGCGACGCCGGACATGAAATCACGTCGTGAAACAGTATGATCATGAGTAGTCATGCGCGAGTATACGACCGACCGTGCGCCAGCGACAGAGCGACCGTGTTGCGTCAGGGTCGTCCTTCGAGCTCGCGAAGCCAGATATTTCGAAAGCGGACGGGATGCCCGTGGTCTTGCAGTGAAATCGGCAGTCGATCGGCGTGTGCCGCATACGGAGGTCGCGACTGGTTGGCTGTTGGCCCGACGAGCCGTACATGATCCTGCACCAACACGCCATTGTGCAGCACAGTGACGATGGCAGGGGATTGCACCTGGCCCGACGCATCGAAGCGTGGGCGACGAAACACGATATCGTAACTCTGCCACACGCCGGGCGGTCGACTGGCATTCACGAGCGGCGGATACTGTCCGTACAGCGAGGCGGCCTGTCCGTCAGCGTACGTGACGTTGTTGTACGAGTCGAGCACCTGCACTTCGTACATGCCCATAAAAAAGACGCCGCTATTGCCGCGATCTTGATCAGTACCGTGCGCTGGATTTGGCGACATCCACTCAATGTGCAATTGCGCATCGCCGAACGACTGTCGCGAGACCATCGCGCCTGTTCCTGCAGCAACTTCGACTGCGCCGTCGATGAGACGCCATGCGGCGGGCGTGCCTTTGTCGGTGATCCAGCTGGCGAGATTCGCGCCGTCGAACAGCACGATGGCGTCAGAGGGCGGCGGAACTGGGAGCGCCGGCGCGCCGGGCGTGATGATCGGTGGACGAGGTCGCTCCCTGGAATGTTGCGGCCAGGATGACATTGGATTGGGAGCGGACTGTCCGTTGGCCGGTAACGGCGCGATCGTGAGCGACAGAACGGTGGTCAAAACGAGCAGTGGCACGAAGGCGCGCGTCATACAGTCCTCCCAATTTGAAGAGACGAGGTGTCGCTAATGTACGGGTTGCACACACGCGATGCGCGGGGAGCGATACATATTCCGTTTTATGCCACCAATCACCCCGGTCGCGCCGCGCCTTCTGCTGCTCTCGCTATTGTTCCTCCATGCCGTGCGCGTCGCGCCGTTATTGCAGGCGCAGACAATCATCCGTGTGGATACCAGCACGTCCGCTGCGCGCGGCCCTCGTATTGTGACGCTACCGCAGTCGACGCACGCGGACACGCTGCGCGGCTCATTCGTGACTGCCGGCCGATCGTGGTGGGACGTCACCTTTTACGATCTGCACGTTGCTATTCTGCCGCGCGACAGCAGTGTGCGTGGCTACAATGTGATTACATATCGGGTACTCACCCCGGCGCGTGAGATGCAAATTGATTTGATGGAACCGCTCGTGGTTGACAGCATACTGCAAGACAAACGGCGACTCAAATATCGTCGCGACGGTGCTGCGTTTTTTGCAACGCTGGTGGCTCCGCA
>JAYTTR010000351.1:0-5834 GCA_043744935.1 Gemmatimonadaceae bacterium | reverse complement strand
CGGCGAATATCTTCGCACCGCCCGGAACATCTGTTGGCGCTGTGGTACCGTACCGCATGCTAGATCATCAATTCGATATTGATCGCACCAACGCGTTGTGGATACCGATTCGCCCGCGCACTGGCGTGAGCGTCGCGGATGCACAGGGCGCGGTGATCATGGCGCTGCGGGAGCTGCGTCGCCTGCACCCGAGCGACGGCAACACGTTTGATATCGTAACGCAGGATCAAGTGCTCGACACATTTAACAATCTGACAAACGTTTTCTTTCTCGTCATGATTGTGCTCTCGGCTGTCGCCTTGCTCGTGGGCGGCATTGGTGTGATGGCGATCATGACAGTGTCGGTCACTAGCAGAACACGCGAAATTGGCCTGCGAAAAGCCCTCGGCGCAACACGACGTGACATTCTGCAGCAGTTTCTCATTGAAGCAGCCACGCTCACCGGCATTGGTGGAGTGATCGGGATTATCGTTGGGCTGGCCCTCGGACGTGGTGCATCGCTTGCGATGAGCATTGATGCACCGGTTCCAATCGCGCTCACGGCGATCGCCGTTGTCGTGTCGGTGAGCATTGGCATTGTGTTTGGACTTATCCCCGCACGACGAGCATCGCTGCTCGACCCTATCGAGGCGTTACGATACGAGTAGGTAGAGGCGCAGGATCATCCGTTCGGTGCACCCTAGTATCCCCGCACCGCCAAAAACCAATCCCACAGCTGCAAGTTTCTTGGAGTTCCCAACACAGCAAGTTCGAGCACACTCAGCGTACCGAGCACCGCCAACAACATCATCGATTGGCGTCGCACCGGTGAACGATCGCGGATAGCATGAATGCCAACACGCAGCGTATATGCCAGCAGCATAGCTGCCGAGAGTGGCAGCAACCACGAATTGCGTGCCGGACCAAAATATGATTCGAGAAATGTGAGCGGTTCGGGGAAAAATCCACGCCCGGGATTTTCCACGCCAAGAAAAATGTTGATGCACGCGATTTGATGCGCACACCAAAAGAGCAGCAGCGCCCACCAGCCCACGCGGTTCGCTCGTCGCGCCGTGAGGACGCAGGCGATTGCGAGCACAAAGAGCATGGCGAGTTGATACCACAGCATCGCCACGACGGCATCAACCGCGTGCCCCCACGACGGCAATTCCGCACGCACCGGCACAGCTAATTGCGTTGGTCCGACCAACCAGCCGCCATAGAACGCGACTTGCACCCACGTCCACAAGAATGCGCCGCCGAGAAAACCACGTCGCGCCGCCGATGCGGATTCGAGATCGCGTTCGACGTACAGTAACCATGCTCCCCACACTGCCAATGCGAAGGCGAGAAGCAACCCGAAAACTCTTGTCGTCGCACTGCGTTCGAGCGCGAAAATTCCGCCAGTGGCTCCCCACCAAAAGAGAACGACCACAAAGAACGACCGCATCGCGACTCGCGCTGTCGTTTCACGCGTTGACGACACCGCCACGGCGTTCGGTTCTACTGCCACCATGCTCATCGCACCGTGTCCGCTGTATCGCCAGCGTGCATCGCGGTACGCACCAATCCACCAAGTGCACGCGCGTCAGCAAACGGCAAATACACGTAGCGCGCATGCATGGCATCGGCAATGCGCCGCGCCACCACTTCTCCACGCGGTGATGTATCGACAAAGAGCGCGGAGAACCCAAATTGTGCGAAGGTGGCGGCGGCGGCGAGTGCGTCACGTTCGGCGCCCGGACGTCCAGGCGTTCCGTCACGCGCGATGTTGCCCCGTCCATCACTCAACATCACAACGAGCGGCGCGCTTCCTTCGCGACGTATGGCGAGCGCTTGTTCGGTCGCTTTGTCGATCGCCGTCGCGATTGGAGTTCCACCACCGCCCGGCATCGACGCGAGCACCTTCTTCGCGCGCGCCAATGCGCGCGTTGGCGGCAGTAACACCTCGACGCCCTTGCCGCGAAACGCCATCAAGCACACGCGATCACGACGCGCATAACTTTCGGCAAGCAGGACTTCAATCGCGCCTTTTGCTTCTGCAAGTCGCTGTAGTGCCGCCGAACCGGACGCATCGACAAGAAATATCACCGTCGTCCCAGTGCGCTCGACAAATCGCCGGATACGAAAGTCTTCGCGACGAATAACCACACGCATCGTCCGAGTTGGCATGGGCGACACCTCACGCGCTCTCGCACGCTGCCATGGGGCCGCTGCGCGCAGTGTCTCCAACAAGTGCAACCGCGCGCCTCCACGTGGCAGTCCCGCGCGCGCGCCGCGTGGTCGCCCGCGCAGGAGACTTTGCGTTTCCGCGCCGACGCGTCCCTGCACCGCGCCGCCATTTGCCTTCGCTAATAGTTGTGCCAGCAATCCTGGAGGAAGCGCTGCGATTACGGCATCACGCAGGACGTCCGCCTCTGATGGCAACGGGGCCTCAGAACGATCGTCCGCTTCGACGTCGCTGCTTCCCTTATCGGGCGGTCGTGCATCGGGCGCCGCTGATTGCGACTCAGGCGGTGGTGGTGGCTCGCTCTCATCGTTGTCGTCGCCACCTTCCGCATTATCCGGCGGCGCCGTCTCGAGCGTCGATGGCACGCGTGTCGCACGCGGCGCAAGCACGAGCCGTGCTGCCACCGCTGCATCTTCTTCGATGACCGAGGCACGGCCAGAAAATGCGGCATGGGCACGGGCACAGCGGAGTGCAAACAATGGAGCACGAAGTGAAAAGACGCCAAATGCCTCCGCCGTTTCACACAACGCCTGCACCCACGTGTCGTCCGCAACAGTGTGCGGCAGTGCGTGCCGAGCGGCATCAACACGCCTCGTCAGCCGCGCGACGGTTTCGACGTCGGCATGGTCGTCGGCATTCCGCACATGGACTCGAAACGCGACGCGATCGATCAACGCAGGGTGAATGGTCTCGTCCTCCACCGATTCGTCGAGCAACACGGCAAGCACCCGCGCATCGTGTCGCGCCGTGACACCATCGCATGCGACCATGACGGTCGATGTGTCGAGCACGGCGGAGAGCGTTGTTCGAACGGCGAGCGAAGCACGCTCTGCCATCGGAACAACAACCACGCCGCCGTCTGCGGCAGCAAGGACGCCGCGCTCGCTCACGAGGCGTCCGGCGCTAAGTGTTGCCGCGAGATCAACACCGCCAAGGAGTCGATCAGCGGTGACGCCAACTGGCAACCGGCGAATGGGTGCACCGAGCGGCAATAAGCGTTGCAGCTGATTAACGAACGAACGGCTCTGTTCGTGCACGGGATGATTGAGCACAACGCCACCAAGTCCGTGTGGATCAATAGCGAGCAACGCCGCGACGAGCATCGCCGTGTCGTCTGGCATCGCATCGACGCACGCATCAAATCTCGTCGACAATGTCGCGTTCATTTTACGAATGCCTACTGCGCCGCACTCGCATCACTCCACAGTTCAGCGACGGCGCGCTCCACACGCGACGTCGAACCTGCGTCATCCAGAACGTTGCGGCGTAACCGGTGCCGCAGCGCGAGTGGCGCAATGCGTCGAAGATGCGTGAGCGTAACCTCGTCGGCCCCATCAAGCGCTGCCAATGCGCGCGATGTGCGCAGCAACGTCAACTCACCGCGTAAACCGTCCGTGCCGAGTTGTGCGCATAGCGTCGCCGCACGTTCGAGTATCACGTCGGACACAGCAAGCGCATCCAGTCGACCACGGGCCTTCTCCAAAGATCGTCGAATCTTCGCATCCGCCTTCGACCAGTGCGCAACGAACCCGACCGGGTCACGATCAAAAGCGTCGCGACGTTTGATCACATCAATGCGCGTTGCAATGACGGTTGGAGTTTTTACATCAACGGCTAAACCAAAGCGATCCATCAACTGCGGTCGGAGCTCCCCTTCTTCTGGATTGCCGCTGCCAACCAGGACAAAGCGCGCAGGGTGTCGCACGCTCAGGCCTTCACGCTCCACGACGTTTTCACCCGTTGCCGCGGCATCGAGCAACAGGTCGACGAGGTGATCTTCGAGCAAATTCACTTCATCGACGTACAAGAATCCGCGATGCGCGCGTGCCAGAAGTCCCGGCTCGAACGCTTTTTCGCCGGTGGTCAGCGCGCGTTCCAAATCCAGCGCGCCGACGAGCCGGTCTTCGGTCGCGCCTAACGGGAGGTCGACAACCGGCACCGCCGCCGTGACCGGGCGAAGTGCCTCCCCTCTTGCCGCACGAGCCACACATTCATCGCAACGCGCACCATTGGCCATGGGGTCGCAACCATAGCGACAGCCCGCGACCACTTTCATGGTCGGGAGGAGGCCAGCTAGCGCTCGAACCGCTGTCGACTTGCCCGTCCCGCGATCACCAAACACCATCACGCCGCCAATCGTGGGATCGATCGCGACCAGCAGCAGCGCCAGCTTCATTTCATCTTGACCGACGATCGCGCTGAACGGGAATACCGGTCGCATGTAGTTCTGAAGGGGGACAGTAGCCAGGTAAACCTGGCGCGGGATTGACGCACACAGTGTCAACTAATGTGTACACTTTTCTTGACACTCGCCACACCGATCTATATCCTCGCCATCCCAACGCGTGGTGGCAACTCGCGATTGATCGGTTTCCTCCCACCGCCGTACCGGTGCATCCTCCCGAACAGGGTCGTACGTCAGCCCCCGATCGCCTCCGCTCGCACTCGGCGCAAACGGTACTGGCGCCGCCCTCTCCGCTCCCCGCGGAATCGATCGCGCTGCCCGAAACTGCTTCCATCGCGCCCCCTCGCTCAACGGCCGTTTCACGCGCAGCGGCGCTGACGGCACGAATCCCGGCAGCCGATAGCTCATGGTACGACCGCATGCGCGACAAGTGGAACGCGATCGTGGCCACCGACGGTTTCCAACGTTGGAGTGCGCGGTTTCCGCTCACGCGGCCGGTCGCGATGCGCCGTTCGCGCGCGCTGTTTGATCTTTGTGCTGGCTTTGTGTACACGCAGACTCTCCTCGCGTGCGTCGAGGTGGAACTCTTCGAGTTTTTGGCGTACGGCGCCGCCACGATTGATGAAATTGCGACGTTTGCGGGGCTCACGTCGCCCAACGCTGCACGTCTCCTGAATGCCGCGTGCTCGCTGCGGTTAACGGAGCGGAGGCGAAATGGCCGCTACGCGTTGGGCCCCCTGGGTGCACCAATGGTCGGCAACGCGGGACTTCGCGCGCTGATTGAGCACCATCGCATGGCGTACAACGACCTGTCGGATCCAGTGGCACTGCTCCGCGAAGGGGCTGATTTTCGGACAGAGCTCTCGCGGTACTGGTCCTACGCGGATGCGCCGCGTCCGCAGTCCATCGATGACGCTCGCGTTGCCTCGTACTCGCAGATGATGTCGGCGACGCTGCCCCCGTTGGCCGCCGATGTCCTCGACGCCTACGATTTGTCACACCACAAGTGTCTGCTCGATGTTGGCGGCGGCGAAGGCGTGTTTCTTACACTCGCAGGCCAGCGCTATAAGTCGTTGCAGCTTCGATTGTTCGACCTACCTGCCGTGGCCACGAGGGCGCGCTCACGATTGGACGCGGCTGGACTCGGCGACCGCGTCCGCTGCGACGGAGGCAATTTCCATCTCGATCCTTTGCCGTCTGGAGCTGACGTCTGCTCGCTCGTGCGCGTGCTCCTGGATCACGACGACGCGTCGGTGCAGCGGCTCCTGGTGCGTGCTCGGGCTGCCTTGCCAGTCGGCGGTGTCCTCTTGGTCGCAGAGGCGATGGCCGGTGCTCCTGGAGCCGAAACCGTTGGCGACGCGTACTTCTCGTTCTATCTGATGGCCATGGGCAAGGGTCGAGCTCGTCGACCAGCCGAATTGCACGCCATGCTCAAGCAGG
>JAYTTR010000350.1:0-5852 GCA_043744935.1 Gemmatimonadaceae bacterium | reverse complement strand
GCGTCTCCGACCGTGCCCGGCGCGCGCGAGCATGCCGCGCCGGAACACAACGTACAGCGCGCATCACGAGCACTGGTCGTCGCGTTGCATGGCGCGGTGCGCGCCGTGCGCATGTATCCGGTCGAGAACAACGCCGTGCAAAAGGCCATGAGTGAGTTGGCAACGTCCGTCGCGCGCATTGCCGATACCGAAGGCACGTGCGAGTTGCGACGCATTGGCGACTATCTTTTCATCAATGAAGCGCGACTTCGGCTAACACTCGATAACTATGCAGCAGTCGCGCACGTGCTCGGCCTCTTTCGAGAAGCGGGCATCGGTGGTCTCGGCATCGTCGGCGCTCCACCGGCGCGTTCGTGGGTCGTGCTGTTGGCATTCTTGCAGGCGCCGCCTGTGACGGTGCCGGAAGAAGACCGCATGGCGCTCTTGGCCGCTCGACTTGAGCAGGCGTCCATCACCAGTTTCGAATTGTCGCCACCGCAGGACGAGCAAGGTGGTGAGGACGCGGAGCTGGATCAAAAAGAACGGACGCGGCAAACGTATGTGCGCTCACTCGACGTCACGCGCGACGTGATGACCTCGGCTCGACTCGGGAAGAGTCCAAGTCTGAAGCGTGTCAAACGCGCCGTGCAAGGTATTGTCGATGCGATCCTCACGGATACCGCATCCATGCTTGGGCTGACAACGTTGCGCGAGTTTGACGAATACACCTTCGTGCATAGCGTCAACGTATGCATCTTGTCCACCGCACTCGGCCGACGCATTGGACTTTCGAAACTCCAGCTGTTGGATCTTGGCCTGGCGGCGCTGTTGCACGACATCGGCAAGTCACGCGTTCCGCTTGCGCTACTGAACAAACGCGGTGTGCTTGATGACGCGGAGCGCGCACTCTTGCAGACGCATACTTGGCAAGGCGTCTTGGCGCTGCTCTCGCTGCCGGCCGGTACCGGGCGTGCATGGCGTCCGATGATCGCGGCTTTCGAACATCATATGCGCACCGATCTGTCGGGCTATCCGCGGCCCGTGCGCACCCGTCGACTTTCCTTGTTTAGTCGTGTCATTGCCGTGGCCGATGGATTCGATGCCGCGACAACGACGCGCGTGTACCAGGCCTCGCCGTGGACGCCGGCCGACGTACTGCGCGGTATGCGCGACAACGCGCGCCTGGGACTCGATCCGGTCATCGTGAAAGCCTTCATTAATTTGACGGGCATTTATCCGGTTGGCACCGTGGTGATCCTTGATAGTTTTGAACTCGCGTTGGTACAGCAGGCGAGTCCGGAGCCCGCAGCGCTCTCGCGTCCCATTGTTCGACTCTTGTCTGACGCACAAGGAAATCGCATCGTCGACACCTCGTTGTTCGATCTTACGAGACGTGATGAGCACGGTCAGTATTTACGCACCATCATTCGCACTGAGGATCCGGAACGGTATGGAATTACCATTGGCGACTACTTCGCCTAACACGGCCATCATCGCGTCGCCGCTGAGCAAGCGCTTCGCCGCGCTGCGCGCGGAGCGTCGTCGTGCGTTGGTGTGCTACGTGACTGCGGGGCATCCGGACGTGGCCAGGAGTGTGCAACTCTTGCGTGGACTTGAGCACGCCGGTGCCGACGTCATCGAGATGGGCGTTCCGTTTTCCGATCCGTTGGCGGATGGACCGGTCATTCAGCGGAGCTCGCAGTTGGCCATCGAGCAAGGCATGACACTGGAGCGCACGCTCACGCTGATCGCTGAAGCGGCAGTTGCGGTGCCCGTCGTTCTGTTCAGCTATCTGAATCCCATTCTCGCCGCTGGGCCAGACGTGCTCGCGCGGGCGCGCGCCGCGGGTGTGAGCGGCGTACTCGTAACGGACCTTCCAGTCGGCGCAGATCCTGCACGCGAAGCATGGTTTGGGGCCAGTGGCCTCGACTTCATTCGACTCGTCGCACCCACCACGCCGGCGGCTCGAATGGCGGACATCGGCGCGCACGGCGGCGGATTTGTGTATCTCATCAGTCGGATGGGAGTGACGGGAGAACAAGACACGTTGGCCGACGACTTGCCCGCGACCGTCGCGCGTTTACGTGCGTCAACCGCGCTTCCCATCTGCATAGGATTTGGTATTTCAACGCCCGACCAGGCGCGCGCCGCGGCGCAACTGGGCGATGGGGTGGTGGTGGGAAGCGCGCTCGTTCGCGCTGCAGAACGGTCGGTGACCGACGCCGTCACGTTAGCCGCAAGTCTCCGCGCAGCAATTGACGCCGCATGAAGACGTGTCGGTGAGGAGATGCGCGTGAGCGAGGAAATTGTCATCGCGTTGCCAACGTGGTCTGTGATGTCTGTGAAACGACGCGAGCATGTGCTGCGCGTCGTCACGCTGCTCGCGCGATGGGCGGCGGTCATGTCGTTGAGCAACGGTGAATCAACCGCGTGGATTGATGCCGGCAGTTGGCATGACGCATTGCGTGACGCCGATGAACCACGCCTCCGCGAGATGACCGGCGATCTACACCGACCGTGTGGCATGTTGCATGGGCCAGCGGCCGCTACACGTTTGCACGACGAAGGCGAGCAACGGAGTGACGTGATTGAGGCAATTCGTTGGCATACGATCGGCAGCGTGGAATGGACCCGTACTGGCCGAGCGTTGTACATGGCAGACTTCTTGGAGCCAGGCCGCGGATTCATGCAAACGGATCGACGTTTTCTTGCGGAGCGAGTACCCGAGGCCTTTGACGAAGTCTTTCGACAAGTGGTGCGGGTGCGTATCGAGTGGGCATTGCGCGAAGGCAAAGGACTCGCGCCAGAAACTGTGGTGCTTTGGAATGCCGTGCGATGACAACAAGCATAACTTCACGCGTCACAGCTGGCATGCCGTCGTTACCACCGTTCAGATCAAGCACGCGATCGCGCGGACGTGGTTGGTTTGCTCTGGCAGGCGCCAGTGTGGTGATCGGTGTTTCCATTGGCGGCTGGTTCGCACTACGGCCGACAATACCGACCAACAACGCACCGCACATTGCTGCCGCCACCACGGATACGCTCGCGCGCGCGCCTCGTGGCACTCGCATTCGCGTACGCGTCGTCAACACGACGTCGACGCAGGGACTAGCCAAACGTGCGACGTTTGCGCTGCGCGATTACGGTTACGATGTCGTCGATTTTGAGGGGGATGTCGCATTGCATCGAGCGTCTACCCTCATCGTCACACACGGCGGGCATACCGATTGGGCGGAACGAATTCGGCGTGCACTGGGCACCGGCACGATCGAATCACGCTCCGACAGTTCACGGCTCGTTGACGTTACCGTTTTCGTTGCCGACGACTGGAAGTCGTCGTCCCAACCGTTCCGTCCGTAGCTGACCACACGCCGCCGCGATATCGAGCCCCCGACTGCGGCGTACCGCTGTTTCAACGCTGCGCGCACGAAGCGCACGCGCAAACGCAGCAATGACGGCGGGGGACGAAGGTGTAAATCCCATCGACCCACCAGGATGGAGTGGGATGAGATTGACGAACGCGCGACAATCGCGTGCGAGTGCTGACAGTTGTGCCGCGTGTTCGGCCTGATCGTTCACACCACCCAGCAAGACGTACTCAAACGTGACGCGCCGATCAAAGGCGCGCGCCGCGTCAATCACGTCGGCCAACGGATATTTCGTGTTCACTGGCATCAACGTATGGCGCAATGCTTCGCTGGGCGCGTGCACCGAAATCGCGAGGCGAAACTGCTCTGGTCGCGCCGCCAATGCCACGATGCCCGGCAATATCCCGACCGTGGAAATCGTAATGTGCCGCGCGCCGATGCCGAGCGCCCGCGCGTCGTTCAGTAGCGTGAGTGAGGCACTGACGGAGGTCCAGTTCATCAACGGCTCTCCCATGCCCATGAACACAATATTCGTGGCCAAAAGCGCGGGCGTGAGCATGCGCAGTTCCCGCACCTGTCCAGCAATTTCCGATGGGGTCAGGTTGCGCTGAAAACCCATCGCGCCAGTGGCGCAAAACGCGCATTGCAAGGCGCAACCCGCCTGCGAGGAGATGCACAGCGTGAGTCGATCCCCGTCGGGAATTGAGACGGTCTCAATAAGCTGTCCGTCGGCTAAGCGAAACAGAAATTTCTGCGTGCCGTCTGTTGATGTTTGACGCGTGGCCAATTCGAGGCGCGGTAGCGAAAAGCTGACTGACAGCTGCTCACGCAACATCTTCGGCAGCTCCGTGATCGCGTCGAACGATTCGACCGGGAACTCCCACAACCGACGAAAAATCTGCGCCGCGCGATACGACGGTTCCCCATGCTCGGCAAGCCACGTGCGCAAGCGCGCAAGCGCACTGTCTGGGTCGAGGTCCAACAAGTTTTCAACCACTGTCGAACGAAGCGGTGCAGCGGTGACGTCGGGTGTGGCAATCATCATCGAATGGTGGTACTGAGCGTGAATTGATACAACGGGCCTAAGCCGGACGCGCCTTCTTCTCGCGCCAGTCCCACGACATAGCGCGTGAAATGCAGCGCGAGTCCCGAGCGAATGCGCGTCACGGCGTGTCCAGCGGAGGTGGTACGCAGAAGCGCGGCGCGCGCCTCGAGGAGATCAAGTCGCATCGCTGCAAAGGGTCCGTCTTCCTGCGCTCCACGGGTCACACCATTGTGACTATAGCCCGCACGAAACTCGCGGCCCTCCGTGCCAAGCAGGCGAACGTCCAGTGCCGCGAGGACTGCGGGTCGATCGTCGATTTCCCGACCCGGACGCCACAAAAAACTCGACACCGCCACGCGCGCATTGCGCCATGGTAAATCGTGAATCACAACACCTAAATCGGCCGCCACAGCATCACGTACCTCGCGATCAGCACGTCCCTCGCGCCAACGTGCCGACACACCCACCGTGACGTTGGGGATCACGTCTCGCGATGCGCCAATCGACACGAGGAGACTGTTGTACATGACCTCTCCAATCGTGGTGGGATCGGATTCGGTCCGAATAATATTGGCGATCGCAAATCGCGCGATTGACGCGTTCAGCGTCACCCCGTTGTGGCGCCGCCACGCGGCCGAAATCAATCGCCCGTCAACACCTTGGTCGGCCGTCGGCGTGAGGGCGGCCACGCCAAAACGCCAGCGATCACCGGCCGCCAACATACCGGCCGCCGGATTCCACAAGCCCGCACCAGGCTCAGCGGCGAAGGCCGCCGGTTCGAGCACCGCGCCTAGCGGGAATTGCAAGAGATCGCGAGCAGGAACGGCTTGCGCCGAGAGAGTGTGGGCCAGGACGAGTGCGGAAAAGCCGCAGAAGAACGTGTGACGCATTGCGAGGAGTGTAGTGACGTTCGCCGAGTGAGGTCAAGCAAGACGAGGAAGTCGCTACCCTGGGAGACGCTGGCGGCTTAACTTCACCCTCCTGCACTCACATCGGATAATTTTGCCCTTCATCGCCTCGCTGACTCCCGCTCGCGTAGCTGTTCCGTTGCGCGCGAATACGAAAGACGCTGTGCTTGCCGAATTGGTCGCGTTGGCTGCACCTGATTCGCCGATGCAGGCTGAGTTGTTGCGTGCGGTGTTGGCGCGCGAGGCGGAGTTTCCGACAGCATTGGACGATGGTGTGGCCTTTCCGCATGTGCGAACGCCCTTCGTGCGCGAAGTGCTGCTGTCGGCCGTGGTCCTCGACCATCCCATCGCGTTTGGTGCCGCAAACGGAAATCCGGTGGACGTACTCTTTCTACTTCTGAGCCCCACTCGGTCAGCGTCCGAGCATTTGCAAGCGCTTCGGGCTCTTTCTCGAGTAGTCAGCGATGGCACCGTTATCGAGCGTCTCCGGGCAGCAACGTCGCCCGAGGAATTTGTAGCAGTGGTGCGCTCCGTTCCACGCTGACGCTCGCG